>NZ_JBQQBW010000059.1:0-43292 GCF_052245415.1 Streptomyces sp. 8N706
TCGAAGTCGATGGGCTTGCCGCCGGAGACCATCGGCTGGAGTTCGCCGAGGGCGACGTCGCCGTCGGCCTCGCGCTTGAACCAGATGTTGGGGAAGGCCAGGAAACGGTGCCAGGCCACACCCATGTTGGTGTTGAGACCGATGACGATCGCCCAGGTCATCGTAACCCCGAGCTTGATCATCGCGAAGAGGTAGACGAGGTTCTGCAGAACCTCGGTGCTGAGCCCGTCGAAGGCGGCGGTCAGCGGGTACGAGGCGAAGTACGCGGCCTCGTAGTGGCCGACGTGGTGCAGGGCGCCCTCGAGCCCGCGCAGCGCCAGGATGCAGACGCCGATCGTGAGGATGACGTACTCGACGAAGTACGCCTGCCAGGCCTTCGAGCCCGCGAAGCGCGACTTGCGGCCGGCCCGGGTGGGCAGGTTCATCAGCCGGATCGCGATGAGGACGAGGATGCCGACGGTCGTCGCCAGGGCGATGAACTCGGTGTACATCTCGTAGGGCAGGAAGCCGCCGAGCACCGGCAGGGTCCAGTCGGCCTGGAAGAGCTGGCCGTAGGCGGTGACGATCGTCAGACCGAGGGTGAGGAAGCCGACGGCGACGAACCAGTGCGCCACTCCGACCACGCCCCAGCGGTTCATCCGGGTGTGGCCGACGAACTCCTTGGCCAGGGTGATCGTGCGCTGCTTGGGTTCATCGGTACGGCTGCCGGCCGGGACCGGCTGGCCGAGCCTGACGAACCGGTAGATCTGCGCGAAGGCTCGGCCGGCGATCGCCACGCCGACCGCTGTGAGAACCAGCGACACGATGATCGCGGCGAGTTGCATGTGAGGGCTCCTCGGACCTGCGAGAGCTTCTGGGGCGGGACGGGGCGGGTAGTGGGGCCGCGCGGCCTCGCGCCCGGGGACTCCATCTTACTAAGCGGTCACTTTTCCCGTTCGACTGACATTACCCAGGATGGCAGGCCGCATGAAGTCGCCCACTCGGTGATCTGTGTCGCCCAGGCAACCCTTCCCGTCGGCCGAGCGTCCGCGGTGACAGGGGATCCGGCATAAGACTTGAGCGCGGTCGGCTCAGGTCTGTTGACAGGAAAATTGGGATCATGCACGCTTGAGTCTGTTCCACTCAAGTCAGCTGGAGGAAGCGATCATGGCACGTGCGGTCGGCATCGACCTGGGTACGACGAACTCCGTCGTCAGTGTTCTCGAAGGCGGTGAGCCCACCGTCATCACCAACGCCGAGGGCGCCAGGACCACGCCGTCCGTTGTCGCCTTCGCCAAGAACGGCGAGGTGCTGGTCGGCGAGGTCGCGAAGCGCCAGGCAGTCACCAACGTCGACAGGACGATCCGGTCCGTCAAGCGCCACATGGGCACGGACTGGAAGATCGACCTGGATGGCAAGGACTTCAACCCGCAGCAGATCTCCGCGTTCATTCTGCAGAAGCTGAAGCGGGATGCGGAGTCCTACCTCGGCGAGAAGGTCGCGGACGCGGTCATCACCGTCCCGGCGTACTTCAACGACTCCGAGCGCCAGGCCACCAAGGAGGCCGGCGAGATCGCGGGCCTCAACGTTCTGCGCATTGTCAACGAGCCGACCGCGGCCGCCCTCGCCTACGGGCTGGAGAAGGACGACCAGACCATTCTGGTCTTCGACCTCGGCGGCGGCACCTTCGACGTCTCGCTGCTCGAGATCGGCGACGGCGTGGTGGAGGTCAAGGCCACCAACGGTGACAACCACCTCGGCGGTGACGACTGGGACCAGCGCGTGGTCGACTACCTGGTCAAGCAGTTCTCCAACGGTCACGGCGTCGACCTGTCCAAGGACAAGATGGCCCTCCAGCGCCTCCGCGAGGCCGCTGAGAAGGCGAAGATCGAGCTGTCCTCGTCGACCGAGACCACGATCAACCTGCCGTACATCACGGCGTCCGCCGAGGGCCCGCTGCACCTGGACGAGAAGCTCACCCGCGCCCAGTTCCAGCAGCTCACCTCCGACCTGCTCGAGCGCTGCAAGACTCCGTTCCACAACGTCATCAAGGACGCGAACATCCAGCTGTCCGAGATCGACCACGTGGTCCTCGTCGGTGGCTCGACCCGTATGCCGGCCGTCGCCGAGCTCGTCCGTGAGCTGACCGACGGCAAGGAGGCCAACAAGGGCGTCAACCCGGACGAGGTCGTCGCCATCGGCGCGGCCCTCCAGGCCGGTGTCCTCAAGGGCGAGGTCAAGGACGTCCTGCTGCTCGACGTCACCCCGCTGTCCCTCGGTATCGAGACCAAGGGCGGCATCATGACGAAGCTGATCGAGCGCAACACCACGATCCCGACCAAGCGCTCCGAGATCTTCACCACGGCCGAGGACAACCAGCCGTCGGTGCAGATCCAGGTCTACCAGGGCGAGCGCGAGATCGCGGCGTACAACAAGAAGCTCGGAATGTTCGAGCTGACCGGTCTGCCGCCGGCCCCGCGCGGTGTCCCGCAGGTCGAGGTCACCTTCGACATCGACGCCAACGGCATCATGCACGTCGCCGCGAAGGACCTCGGCACGGGCAAGGAGCAGCGGATGACCGTCACCGGTGGCTCCGCGCTGCCGAAGGACGACATCGACCGCATGATGCGCGAGGCCGAGCAGTACGCGGAGGAGGACCACAAGCGCCGCGAGGCCGCCGAGACCCGCAACCAGGCCGAGCAGCTCGTCTACCAGACCGAGAAGTTCCTCAAGGACAACGAGGAGAAGGTCCCGGGTGACGTCAAGACCGAGGTCGAGACCGCGGTCGACGACCTCAAGGAGAAGCTGAAGGGCGAGGACACCGCCGAGATCCGCACCGCGACCGAGAAGGTCGCGGCCGTCAGCCAGAAGCTGGGCCAGGCGATGTACGCCAACGCCCAGGCGGACGGCGCGGGCGCGGACGGTGCCGGCCCCGAGGGTGACGGCCAGGCGAAGGCCCAGGACGACGACGTCGTCGACGCCGAGATCGTCGACGAGGAGAAGCCGAAGGGTGGTGCCGCGTGACGGAGGAGACCCCGGGCTTCGACGAGCAGCCCGACGTCCCTCCCTCCTCGCCCTCCTTCGGTGACGAGGGACCTGCCTCCGCGGCGTCCGGCCCGAACGCTCAGGGCCAGGACGGTGCGGCGAAGGCCGACGGGTCCGCCGACCAGGCGGGCCCGGCGGCCCAGGCCGGGGACGAGCTGCAGACAGTGGGCCTGCAGGCACAGCTGGACCAGGTGCGGATGGCGCTCAATGAGCGCACGGCGGACCTCCAGCGGCTCCAGGCCGAGTACCAGAACTACCGCCGCCGGGTCGAGCGGGACCGGATAACGGTCAAGGAGATCGCCGCGGCGAATCTTCTGACCGAACTGCTTCCGGTGCTCGACGACATCGGCCGGGCGCGCGAACACGGCGAGCTGGTGGGCGGCTTCAAGTCCGTCGCCGAATCGCTGGAGGGCACGGCCGCCAAGATGGGGCTGCAGCAGTTCGGCAAGGAGGGCGAGCCCTTCGACCCGCTGATCCATGAAGCCCTGATGCACAGTTACGCGCCGGACGTCACCGAGACCACGTGCGTGTCGATCCTGCAGCCGGGGTATCGCATCGGCGAGCGAACGATTCGCCCCGCGCGGGTCGCGGTCGCCGAGCCGCAGCCCGGCGCGCAGCCCAAGGGCGGCGCCGAAGGTGACGGGGCGTCGGCGGACGAGGAGAGCGGTGGCCCGGACGAGGGCTGACGCGGCAGCAGGAGAGGAGGGGCGTCGGGGATGAGCCTGAGCAGGGACTTGCTGGAGAAGGACCTCTACAAGGTCCTCGGCGTCCCCAAGGACGCCACCGAGGCGGAGATCAAGAAGGCGTACCGGAAGCTCGCCCGCGAGTACCACCCGGACGCCAACAAGGGCGACGCCAGGGCCGAGGAGCGCTTCAAGGAGATCTCCGAGGCCAACGACGTCCTGGCCGACTCCAAGCGCCGCAAGGAGTACGACGAGGCGCGTGCCCTGTTCGGCAACGGAGGCTTCCGTGCCGGACCGGGCGCGGGCGGCCCCGGCGGCTTCAACTTCGACCTGGGTGACCTCTTCGGAGGCGCCCAGGGCGGAGGCGCGGGCGGCGCGGGCGGCTTCGGCGGCGGTCTCGGTGATGTCTTCGGGGGCCTGTTCAACCGCGGGGGCCCCGGCACCCGCACTCAGCCGCGCCGCGGCCAGGACATCGAGTCCGAGGTGACGCTCAGCTTCACCGAGGCGGTCGACGGGGCCACGGTCCCGCTGCGGATGTCCAGCTCAGCGGCGTGCAAGGCCTGTTCGGGCACCGGCGACAGAAACGGTACTCCTCGGGTGTGTCCGACCTGTGTCGGCACCGGCCAGGTCAGCCGCGGCGGCGGTGGCGGCTTCTCGCTCACCGACCCGTGTGTGGACTGCCGCGGACGCGGCCTGATCGCCCAGGACCCGTGCGAGGTCTGCAAGGGCAGCGGGCGCGCCACCAGCTCCCGCACCATGCAGGTCCGGATTCCCGCCGGGGTGGCCGACGGCCAGCGCATCCGGCTGCGCGGCAAGGGCGCCCCGGGCGAACGGGGCGGCCCCAACGGCGATCTGTACGTGGTCGTGAACGTCGACTCGCACCCGGTCTTCGGGCGCAAGGGCGACAATCTCACCGTCACCGTGCCCGTCACCTACCCGGAGGCGGCGCTCGGCGGCGAGGTCAAGGTGCCCACCCTTGGCGGCCCGCCGGTCACGCTCAAGCTGCCGGCCGGCACGCCCAACGGGCGGACCATGCGCGCCCGCGGGAAGGGCGCGCTGCGCAAGGACGGCACCCGTGGCGATCTGCTGGTCACGGTGGAGGTCGCCGTCCCCAAGGACCTCGGCGGGAAGGCGAAGGAAGCCCTGGAGGCCTTCGCCGAGGCCACGGCGGGCGAGGACCCGCGGGCGGAGCTCTTCCAGGCCGCGAAGGGAGCATGAGATGGACGGCCGAGGATTTCCCGGAGGCAGGGGCGGCAGGAGCCGTAACCCGTACGAGCTGACCGACGAGTCCCCCGTCTACGTCATCTCGGTCGCGGCACAGCTGTCCGGCCTGCATCCGCAGACCCTGCGCCAGTACGACCGGCTGGGCCTGGTCTCCCCGGACCGCACGGCCGGCCGCGGCCGGCGCTACTCGGCCCGGGACATCGAGCTGCTCCGCCAGGTGCAGCAGCTCTCCCAGGACGAGGGCATCAACCTCGCCGGTATCAAGCGCATCATCGAACTGGAGAACCAGGTGACGGCGTTGCAGCAGCGCGTCGCCGAGCTCCAGCAGGCGGTGGAGGGGGCCGCGGCGGCCATGCAGCAGCGCGAGGCCGCAGTACACGCCTCGTACCGGCGGGACCTGGTGCCGTATCAGGACGTCCAGCAGACCAGCGCGCTGGTCGTCTGGCGCCCCAAGCGGAAGAGTTCCGACTAGTTTCCTGGGCCCGGCGTTTCCGGGCGGCCCGTGCCTGTGCGGACGACCCCCCTCCGAATCTCTCGGAGGGGGGTCGTCCGCGGTGCCGGCGCGCGCGAAGACCGGGGCGACCACCGCCCGGCTCGCGGACGCGGCGGCCGAGGCCGGGCCGCTGTACGCCCCGGACCCCGGAAACCGCACCGTCTCCACGATCGGGGGCCGGGGAGCGGTGACCCGCGCCGATGCCGACCGACGACGCCTGCCAGTCCGCGGCGGCCCTGCCGTCGGAACTCCCCGCTGGACCACCGGCCTGCCCTGGGGTCCGTCGGCGAGCGCCGCTGAGTCGACTGGATCACGGTCGGGTGCAACTCGCCGACGCAGAAGGGGAGTTGCCTGGCTGTGCTGCTGCCTCGCCCGGTGGGGGTACTCCGGGCCGTCGCTGTCTCCGTGCCCGGCCACCTGTACGGTAGAGAAACCATACGAGTGCGTACGGAAGCAGGGGGACCGGGCTGTGGTGCGAAACGTTCACGAACGGGTGATCAGGGGGTCCCTCGAGCAGGCCGGCCGACTGCTCGACGGCCTGGGCTCGCCGCAGGACACACTGTGGCCGCGCACGGTCTGGCCCGCTCTTCAGCTGGACGGGCCGCTGGCTGTGGGCGCGTCAGGCGGTCACGCGAAGGTCCGGTACCACGTCGAGGAATACGAGCCCGGTCGTCGCGTGCGCTTCCGGTTCGCCCCCGATTCCCCTCTCGACGGCGTCCATTACGCCGAGGTGGAACCCGCGGGCCCAGGGCGGGTGCGTATGCGGCATGTCCTGGAAGGCCGGCCGAGGTGGATCCTCGGTAAGCGCACGGCGCTGGCCTTCCTCGTGAGCCTCCCGATTCACAATGCCGTCATCGAGGACCTCCTCGACAACGCTGAGCGGACACTGACGGGGACCGTGCGACGGCCCGCACGCTGGTCGCCCTACGTCCGACTGCTGCGCCACCTGCGTGCTCGCCAGGCCCGCAGGACCGTCGCACCTCACAGGGCAGTGGACACGCATCAGGTTCCGTCTTCGGATCGCTAGAGGGCGTGTTTCGCGCCGTACGCCCGAAGGGCGGGGTCCGCGGTGTCTGGTGGTGCGATCGCAAGCGGTGGGGGTACCCCCGACCGGAGGCTGGGGCAGGTCGTCCTCGTACTGGGGTCCCCCATGCCGAAGGCCAGGGGAGTACTCGGACGAGCCCGACAACGCAGCGTGGGGGCACTCCCCCAGCCTTCGAGCGGGGGGACCCCCACCCGGACGGAGTCTGGGGGAGGCACTTTTGAAACACGCCCTGGTGCCGCCTCGGCCAAGGTGTGCCCCCCGGTCGCGAGGGCGGGCGGGGTGCGAGCACGATGGAAGTGTGGCAAGGGAGGCACCGTCATGTTGGAAGTCAAGACGATCGAGAAGCCGGATGAGCGGCGTGACTTTCCCCAGGGCCACCTCGAAGTTCTCCACCTGACCGGGCTGGACTTCGCCGTGGCCACGCTCGAGCCGGGATGGCGCTGGTCGGAATCCGTGGGCCCCATCGCGGGGACCGAGAGCTGCCAGATCCACCACACCGCGATGGTGGTACAGGGGCGGATGCGCATTCAGATGAATGACGGCGCGGAGAGCGAGATCGGACCCGGCGACGTCTACGTCGCGACCCCCGGCCACGACGCCTGGGTGATCAGCGACGAGCCGGTCGTCGCGTACGACTTCGCCGGCGGCACAGCGGCAACGTTCGCCAAGAAGGACTGATCGTAAATGACGTTCGTGCAGATCATCGAGTACGAGACCACCCGCGAAGACGAGATGGAGGACGTCTTCAACCAGTGGCTGGAAGCCACTGAGGGCAAGCGCACGCTCACGCGCGACTCCCACACGCAGGACCGCGACAACCCTCACCACTACGTCGACATCGTGGAGTTCCCCTCCTACGAGGAGGCGATGGTCAACAACGACCTGCCGGAGACACAGCGCGTCGCCGAGCAGTTCCGGGCGCTGTGCACCGGCGAGCCCCGGTTCATCAACCTGGAGGTCATCGAAGAGCAGGCGTGAGGATCAGCTCCGGCAGGCGCGGGTCCGTTGCGCCCTGTCGGGTCTACAGGCGCCGGGCCGTTGCGCCCGGTCGTCGGCCGAGTTCTTGCAGGCGCCGGTCGTGGCGCCCGGTTGTGGGCCGAGATGCCGCACACGCCGGTCTGGGCGTCCCGACGCCCGCCAGTGGCGTGCGCTGGCCGCCGGAGGGCGGGCCGTGAGGGTCACGTCTTCCCGAGGGCGCGGTCGACGGTGATCTCGATGAGGACCCGGTCCGGATTGGGGCCGGGAGTGCGCTCGTAGCGCTCGGCGTAGCGGCGGACCGCGTCCGCGATCGGGGCCGCTTCCGTACGAACCGTCGCCCGGCCCTCCAGCGTCGCCCAGCGGCGCCGGTCCACTTGGCATACGGCGACGCGTGCGCCCTCCGGCCCGGCCGCCGCCCGGATGTTGGCCACCTTGGTGCTGTTCTTGTTGGTGATCACCCGTGCGACTCCGGCCTCGGGGTCGTACGTCACGGCCACCGGCGCCACATGCGGGCTGCCGTCCGGCCGGAGCGTCGTGAGCGTGCACAGATGACGCTCGCGCCAGAAGGCGAGGTACTCCGGGCCGGGGTCGCGGGGGTCGAGGGCCATGCCCCCGACGGTACCCAGGGGCTGCGGGGCCGGGTCCTGGGGGGCCAGGTGCGGCGGCTGCTCGGGACCATGTGCCTATCCGGCGGCCGGCTGACGAGACCTGGCCGGGGGTCGAGCACGGGTACGGGACGGCGCGGGGATGTCCGGGCCGTGCGGGGTGGTGCCCGGCCCGGAGGCGATCAGGGTGCGGATCCGGGTGCGGGCTGTGCTCGTCCCCGGGTCCAGCGTGTGATCCACCGTCTGCTCGCGGCCGACCGGGAAGAGGACGGCGCGGGCACGGCCGGGCACTGATGCGGCACGGACCGGGCAGGCGTGGGGAGAGGGGAGATGCCGAGCTGATCGTCCCATGAAAGCACCTTGAAGGCACCCTGCTGTAGCCTTGAGTTGGTTAGACTCAACTTAATGCAGGTCGAATCTGGCAGGAGCGCTGTGACCAGGACGAGGAGGAGTGCACGCCCGTGGATGCCGAGCTGACCAACAAGAGCCAGGAAGCCATCGCCGCCGCCGGCAGCCGTGCCGTGTCCGCGGGAAACCCCGACATCACCCCGGTGCATCTGCTGCTCTCGCTGCTGGAGGGCCAGGACAACGAGAACCTTCAGGACCTGCTGGCCGCGGTCGAGGCCGACCAGGCCGCCGTACGGTCCGGTGCGGAGCGGCTGCTCGGGGGGCTGCCCAGCGTGCAGGGCTCCACGGTCGCCCCGCCCGAGCCGGACCGCACGCTCCTCGCGGTCGTCGCCGACGCGGCACAGCGCGCCAAGGAGCTCGGCGACGACTATGTCTCCACCGAGCATCTGCTCATCGGGATCGCGGCCAAGGGCGGCCCGGCCGGGCAGCTGCTCGACCAGCAGGGTGCGGGCGCCGAGAGGCTGCTCGACGCCTTCGAGACCACTCGCGGAGGACGACGCGTGACCACGCCCGACCCGGAGGGCACCTACAAGGCCCTGGAGAAGTTCGGCACCGACTTCACGGCTCTCGCCCGTGAGGGCAAGCTCGACCCGGTGATCGGCCGGGACCAGGAGATCCGGCGCGTCATCCAGGTGCTGTCCCGCCGTACCAAGAACAACCCGGTGCTCATCGGTGAGCCCGGCGTCGGCAAGACCGCCGTCGTGGAAGGGCTCGCCCAGCGGGTCGTGAAGGGCGATGTGCCCGAATCGCTGAAGAACAAGCGGCTGGTCGCGCTGGACCTGGGCGCGATGGTCGCCGGAGCGAAGTACCGCGGCGAGTTCGAGGAGCGGCTCAAGACGGTCCTCGCCGAGATCAAGGCCAGCGACGGCCGCATCATCACCTTCATCGACGAGCTGCACACGGTCGTCGGCGCGGGCGCGGGCGGCGACTCCGCCATGGACGCGGGCAATATGCTCAAGCCGATGCTCGCCCGCGGTGAGCTGCGGATGGTCGGCGCGACCACCCTCGACGAGTACCGGGAGCGGATCGAGAAGGACCCGGCGCTGGAGCGGCGTTTCCAGCAGGTGCTGGTCGCCGAGCCGTCCGTCCAGGACTCCATCGCGATCCTGCGCGGGCTCAAGGGCCGGTACGAGGCCCATCACGGGGTACGCATCGCCGACTCCGCGCTGGTCGCCGCCGCCACCCTCTCCGACCGCTACATCACCTCCCGATTCCTCCCCGACAAGGCCATCGACCTCGTCGACGAGGCCGCCGCCCGGCTCCAGATGGAGATCGACTCCTCGCCCGTCGAGGTCGACGAACTCCAGCGCGCCGTCGACCGGCTGCTCATGGAGGAGGAGTCGCTGCTCGCGGCCCAGTCCACCGAGTCCGAGCGGATGTTCCGCAAGAAGCAGGACCGCGAGAAGGACCTCTCCCCGGACGCGCGGGAGCGGCTGGACCGGCTGCGCAAGGACCGGGCCGAAAAGGAGGAGAAGCTGCGCGGTCTGCGGGCCCGCTGGAACGCCGAGAAGGAGATCCACACCCGGGTCGGAGACCTGAAGAAGCGCCTGGACGAGCTTGAGACCGAGCTCGAGCTCGCCGAGCGCAAGGCCCCCGAGACCGGCGACTGGGTCACCCCCGGCCGGCTCCGCTCCGAGGTCATCCCGCAGACCCGGAAGGAACTGGAGGAGGCGACCGCCGAGCAGCAGGCCCTGGAGGGCATGATCGGCGAGGAGGTCGGCCCCGACGACATCGCGGATGTCGTCGCCTCCTGGACCGGCATTCCCGCGGGGCGGCTCCTCGAGGGCGAGACGGAGAAGCTGCTGCGGATGGAGGACGAGCTCGGGAGGCGGCTGATCGGCCAGACCGAGGCCGTACGGGCCGTGTCGGACGCCGTACGCCGTACCCGCGCCGGGATCGCCGACCCCGACCGCCCCACCGGCTCCTTCGTCTTCCTCGGCCCGACCGGCGTCGGCAAGACCGAGCTGGCCAAGGCGCTCGCCGACTTCCTCTTCGACGACGAGCGGGCCATGGTCCGTATCGATATGAGCGAGTACGGCGAGAAGCACTCCGTGGCCCGGCTGGTCGGCGCCCCGCCCGGCTATGTCGGCTACGAGGAGGGCGGTCAGCTGACGGAGGCCGTCCGCCGGCGCCCGTACAGCGTGGTGCTGCTCGACGAGGTGGAGAAGGCGCACCACGAGGTCTTCGACATTCTGCTCCAGGTGCTGGACGACGGAAGGCTAACGGATGGTCAGGGCCGTACGGTCGACTTCCGCAACACCATCCTGATCCTCACCTCCAACCTCGGTTCGCCGTATCTGGTCGACCCCGCGCTGAGCGAGGAGGAGAAGCGGGCGAAGGTCATGGAGATCGTACGGGCCTCCTTCCGGCCGGAGTTCCTCAACCGTCTCGACGACCTGGTGGTGTTCCACGCCCTCGGCGCCGACCAGCTCAAGCGGATCGCCCAGCTCCAGATCGACCATCTCCAGCGCCGTCTCGCCGACCGCCGTCTCACCCTCGATGTCACCGACTCCGCGCTGGAGTGGCTGGCCCACCTCGGCTACGACCCGCGAGGCGCCGAGGACGGCGGAGGGGAGCCCGGCCCGGAGGTCGTGTACGGCGCCCGGCCGCTGCGCCGCCTCGTCCAGACGGCGATCGGCGACCAGCTGGCGAAGGAGATCCTGGCGGGAGAGGTCCACAACGGCGACCGGGTCAGGGTGGACCTGGACGGCAAGGCGCTCACGGTCCGGCCGGTCAGGTGACCGCGGCGGCCCGGTGACTGCGGCCGACCGCGGCACCGGGCCGACCGGCCCGGCCCCGTCGCCGCCCGCCCGGTCGGCTCCAGGCCCGCCGGGCGGCGGTTCCGCCCCCCTCCCTGAGGGCGGCAGTTCCGCCCTCGCACTGCACCGAACGGTCCGATCGTTCCGGCCCGTGCCGGTGACCGTCCGGCAGGGGTTGCCAGGCCCCGCCCGGCATGAGGGAGGATGGGAGAATCCGTACGAAGGGAAATCCACGGTGAGCATCGACCCGTCCTCGATTCCGAATTTCGGGGGCCAGCCCGAACCGCAGCCGTCGGGGCCGGTGGGCCCCGTCGTCCCTGATCAGGACCTGGTCAAGCAGCTCCTCGACCAGATGGAGCTGAAGTACGTCGTCGACGAGGAGGGGGACCTCGCCGCCCCGTGGGAGCAGTTCCGCACGTACTTCATGTTCCGTGGTGAGGAGGAGCAGGAAGTCTTCTCGGTCCGTACCTTCTACGACCGTCCGCACCCCATCGAGTCCAAGCCCCAGCTGCTCGAGTCGATCGACGACTGGAACCGCCGCACCCTGTGGCCGAAGGTCTACAGCCACACCAACGACGACGGCACCGTCCGCCTGATCGGCGAGGCGCAGATGCTGGTCGGCACCGGCGTCAGCCTGGAGCACTTCGTGTCCAGCACCGTCAGCTGGGTACGGGCCTCGATCGAGTTCGACAGGTGGGTCGTGGAGCAGCTCGGTCTGGAGGCGGACGTGGAGTCCGCCGACCCCGACGAGAAGAAGGACGACGACGGCGAGGACTGAGTCCCGTCGGCGGCGTCACGCCGACCGCCCCCGCGAGGCCCGTCAGGGCGCCGAGGTGGCGATCGTGAGCAAGTACGTGCCGTAACAGCAGGAGAGCCCGGCCAGCGCGCCGATCGTCACGGCGACGGTGCGCAGCCGGGCTCTTGCCATGCCGGTGGCCAGCGGCAGCAGCAGCGGGAAGGCCGGGAGCAGGAAGCGCGGTTTGGAGGAGAAGTAGCGCGCCCCGCCGAGCGCGATGACCAGCAGGACGGCGCTGTAGACGAGCAGCGGGAGCGGCGGCCGGTCCAGCAGCAGCAGGACGAACATCAGCACCGCGAGCGTGGCGACGGTGACCACCATGAAGTAGGTGAAGTGCTCACGGCCCACGACGAGATTGCGGACGGACGTCCAGGCGTCCCGGCCGAAGTCGAACTCCGAGCCCCACTTGCGCTGGACCCGGAAGTAGCCGAACAGCGGGCTGCCCTTCTGCCAGCCCACCCACAGGATGTAACCGCACCAGCCGAGGGGCGCCATCACCGCTCCCGCCCACAGCCGCCAGTCCTGGCGGGCCCGCAGCGACAGGCTGTCCGGGACGCGGTTCCGCCACAGCTGGACGATCTGCCAGGCGGCGGCGAGCGAGACGGCGGCCGCGACGGCGATGCCGTTGGGCCGGGAGAGCCCGGCGAGCACGGCGAGCGATCCGGCCCACAGCCAGCGGCCGCTCAGCACGGCGTACAGCGACCAGGCCGCGAAGGCGGTCAGCAGCGACTCGGTGTAGGCCATCGACTGGATGACCGCGTGCGGCAGCACGCCCCAGAGCAGGACGAGCAGAGTGGCGGCCCGGCGCCCGTGCAGCCGCTCGCCGACCGCGTAGATCCCCCAGGCCGCACAGCCCGCCGCAGCCCAGGACACCAGCAGCCCGGCATTGACGAAACCGAGGGAGAGGACGCCGCGGACCGCCCGGACCACGGCCGGATAGAGGGGAAAGAAGGCCAGATCGCTGTAGAGGCGGGTGGGGTCGTCGCTGTGCACGATGGTGCCGTAGCCGTGCTCGGCGACCCGGGAGTACCAGACGGAGTCCCAGGAGAAGCCGAGCAGATTGCGCGGGTGCTTCCCGGTGTGCCAGGCCCAGAGCGTCATGAACGCCAGGCCGGAGAGCCGGGCGGCCGCGTACAGCGTGAGGGCGGGCGCGGCCCGCGACAGCGCTCCGCGGGCCCGTGGGATCAGACCGGCCCGGACCCGTACGGGCCGCGGTCTCGGGGCGCGTACGGGCACATGGGTGTCGGCGGACACGGGGGCACCTCCGGTGCGGCGCGGTGAAGCGGACGCGGACCCGCCCCTCGGGAGGAGCTCGGGAGGAGGACCCTGCATCACCGACCTTGCGCGGCACCCTGTGCCGAGCGCGACCGCTCGCACCCGACGGTGGGCGGAAGTGCACCCGCTCGGGTGCATACGAGCCCGTCGGGGCGGCGGCGGGATGGCCGAGCCTGCCCGTTCGTGGACCGTTCCCCCCGCCGCACGCCTATCGTGAAGCCGGATCTCTGGACTACTTCGGGAAAGCGGGATCGCATGGATACGAGGGGGATGGCCGGCACGCGGAGCACCGCGGGCACGGCGGGCCGGGGCGCCGCGGCGCGCGTCCGGGACATGGGTACGTCGATCTTCACCGAGATGACCGATCTGGCGCGGAGGACGGGCGCCGTGAACCTCGGCCAGGGCGTGCCGGAGCTGGACAGCCCGCCCGCGCTGCTGAAGGACGCGGCGGACGCTCTGCTGGCGGGGAGCAACCAGTACCCGCCGGCCCTCGGCTTTCCGTCGCTGCGTGAGGCCGTCGCGGCGCACCAGCTGCGGCGCTACGGCCTGGACTACCGGCCGCAGGGGGAGGTGCTGATCACCACGGGTGCGACGGAGGCGCTCGCTTCGGCGCTGCTGGCCTTCTGCGACCCCGGCGACGAGATCATCGCCTTCGACCCGTGCTACGACGCCTATGCGGCGGATGCCCGGCTGGCCGGCGCCCGTCTCGTCGGAGCACCTCTGGTCCTCGACGGCGACGGCTTCGCTCTCGACGCCGACGCGCTGCGCGCCGCGGTGTCCCCGCGGACACGGGTGCTGATCCTGAACACCCCGCACAACCCCACGGGCAAGGTGTTCACCGCAGACGAGCTGGCGGTGATCGCCGAGGTGTGCCAGGAGCACGATCTGACCGTCGTCACGGACGAGGTCTACGAGCATCTGGCGTACGACGGTACGCGCCATGTGCCGATCGCCTCGCTGCCGGGGATGCGTGAGCGCACCCTGACGATCTCCTCCGCGGGCAAGACGTTCAACGTCACGGGCTGGAAGATCGGCTGGATCTGCGGTCCGGCCCCGCTCGTCGCCGCGGTGGGGGCCGCGAAGCAGTTTCTGACGTACGCCTCCGGCACCCCGTACCAGGAGGCGCTGGCCCGGATGCTCGGTTCCGTGGAGGAGTGGGCCGGAGAGCTGCGCACCACCCTGCGGAACCATCGCGATCTGCTGACCGACGGCCTGGCGCGGGCAGGGCTGCGCCCCTTCCGCGCGGAAGCCGGGTACTTCGTACAGGCGGACGTACGGCCGTGGGGGTATGCCGACGGCGTGGAGTTCTGCCGGGAACTGCCCGAGCGCGCAGGGGTCGTGGCCATCCCCACCTCGGCCTTCTATCTGGAGGCGGGGGCCCCGGCCTGGCTGGTCCGGTTCTCCTTCTGCAAGCGCGAGGAGTCGATCCGTACGGCCGTGGACCAGCTGGTGCGTGCCACCTGACGCGGCGGGCGGGGACCGTGGGGGCGGCCGGGCGCAGGCCGGGGCCCGGCCGCCCCTGAACCTCTGGACTTCCTCAACTCACCTTCGCGGATGAGCACCTGCGCCGGCACCCACGGCGCCGTCGCTGAGCAGGGGGAGTGCTGTCGTCGGTTGTCGTCATCTGTCGTCGTTGGCCGCCCTCGGACGGCCCACAGACGGCCCAGCCCGCTCAAAGTGGCGGGCCGTCCGAGGACCCGGGCAGGGCGTGTGGCCTACCTGCCCCGCTCTCATCCGGACCGATGACGAGTGACCTGTCCACGAGTAGTCCACAGCCTTGGAGGCAGTTGCTGATTTAGACTGATAAAACGTACGCGGGGAGAGCGTAGGACGCCATCATCCCGCAGACGGTGGCTTCCGACTTGATCCTGCTTTTCGAGCGCTTGGTATCAGCCCGAAGGGTGGGCATCGCCATGAACTACCCCGCACGACCTTCATGATCATGGCCGGGTTCAGGGAGGGTTGAAGTGCAATGTTCGACGTGATTGCTCTCGCATGTACTCTCACATTCGGCGTCATAGGGATCTACTACATGAGAGAGGCGATTCTTCCGCCAAAGCGTCAACTTTCCTACCGGGTACATAGCCGCGACCCGCTCATAAACCCTAATTCCATTTCTTCCGGTCGGACTGTCGTCACTCACAACGGCGTCATCATGCAGAATCCCCATGTATTGGTTGTATCCTTGACGAACACCGGTCGCCATGCAGTGGCTAGTGACTACTTTGATCAGGGGCGGCCCCTCACGTTCGAGTTGAGCACTCCCGTGCTCGATGTGACTTCCGTGACGGGTAGAACCCTCGCAATTCTCGCACCCCAGGGAAACACCATTTCCTTTGGGCCGGAGTTGATAAAAAAGGGGCAGACAGTGACATTCACCGCGCTTACGGAAGGAGAGCCCCGCCTCGCGGTTCGCGATAACATCGTCGATGCGAAGGTAATTGACGAAGCAGCGCGGGTAGTTCAGTGCCGTAAATTCGGCGTCCTCATTGGGGTAGCGTTTCTCGCGGCTGCAGTAGCGGTAGCGGCTATCGGGTTGCTCGTGTCGGGGTGACGTTGGTGTATCGATCAGGGAAACGACGCGCCATGCGGCTTGTTGCGGACCTCGCTGGCTCGACGACCTAGTGCTCAACGGTGTCGGCGACTGCCATCATCGTCCAGGGCATCTCGTGCTTGAGCTATGAATCTTGCCAAACTCTCGGAAAGTTCCTTGCTGAAAGCTCTGGCGTCGCGCTCAAGGATCGACTTTGCGTGGCCACCTTCCGAAAATGCGTGAGCGCATATGGTAAGACTTTGGCACGCATCTTTTATCGCTGATGCTGTCTGAGCTATTTCGGCTGGGCCCGCCAGTACAACGTCCAGCCAAGTTTCCTGAATGCTGTCGGTCATTTCGCTGAATCGACCAATGCGTTCCTGAGCTTCCAGCTCATCCCTGTCGAAAGCGGCGATCAGGAGTGGTAATGCCGCAAAGTGCCATTCGGCGTTGTTCGCGGCTCCAATGAATCTCTTATAGATCTCCTGGCGTGGTTCCCTGCGTTGTCTGCGATGCTCGGCCCGCGCCGCGATCTTTGCTTGCTCTCGTGAAGCCCAACCGGTGGCTATCGCAGCCCCGGTCGTCGCCAATGCCCCTGCGGTGGCCCCAAGAACAGCCGCCATGCCTGCGTCCATAGCCATCAAGCTACTGTGTGACGCTGGATACTTGGGCCACATTCGCTTTCGAGATCTGTTCGGCCTGGTCAAGGCCTGATTCGGAGCCGTTCATCCCCGTTCATTCCCGCACTTCGGCCCGTGCAGTGCACCGCCGTGAACGGTGCTGGACGGGCATGAATACGCATGCGCTGACTGGGGCGTCAGCCCTTCCGTGACGTCTCGTCGATGGGCGCGGCCGCCTCCAGTGCCGAGAGCACGGCTGCAGGATCGCCGGCGTACGTGATGTGCGGTTCGTCCGACTCGGGAGGGACGAACCGGTTGCGGTACCGCTGAAGGTCGCTCTCGGAGAAGTAGATCGCGTTCGGATCGTGCGCATGATCCTCATTGCGCTTGCTGATCCGTGACCAGAGTTCCTCATGGCTTGCTTCGAGATAGACCAGCATCGGTGCGGCGCCGGCGTCGGTCGCGATGGCTCGCCACTTGGCACGGTCGTCCGGCGTCCAAAAGCCGTGGTCAACCACCACATCGTGCCCCGCGAGGAGTAGCTCGCGCAGCTCAAGCGCGATGTCCTCAAGGACCGGGCGCTCAAGGGTCGGGAAAGTGCCGCGCGGGAAGTCGACCCCATACACGCCATGGCGGCGGTACATCTCCTCATCCGGGCACAGGCGTACGAACCCGCGATCAGTGAGTGTGCGGGAAAGCGTGGTCTTGCCGGAGCCGGGGAGGCCGGCCATCAGGACGCAGAACGGTGGGCGTGGGGACATGGGGCTCGTCAGGGTCTCGAAGATCGTGGCCATCTCTTGTTCGGCTTCGGGCGTGATTGTGCCAGCCCTGCGAGCCGCAAGCAGTGCGCCCAAGCGGTCTTCGAGCACACTCGCGAGCGTGTCATCCATGACCGTCACGAGGAAACCTCCGATTCCGTCCGCCACGTGCGACCAGGACCTCCTAGGTCGACGCCGTACTCCACGATGCTTCCCTCGCTGTTGACGAACTTAGCGGTCATCACGACCACTGGTTCGGTCGGCGGGTCACTGGGGTCTAGCTCCAGAAGCTGTGCGTCCTCGGCTGTGAGCAGGCGTGCCGAGGCCGTGTCGATGCGATGGCTGATCGGGTGGCCGGTCGCCTCGGCGATGAGCTGGAGTGAGGTGCCCCCGGTCAGGCGCTCGCTCATGGTCAGTTGGGGGATCAGCTTCGCGTACCGAGCAGGGATCCAGGACGTGCTGTGCGCCACGATGCCGTGTCGGTCCCTGTAGACCCGGCGTCGGCGGATCACGTCGGAACCAGGCTCGATGTCCAGGGCCTCAGCCACCTCAGTAGGGGCGGGCACGACAGCGGCCTGGTGGGAGTCGGACCGCTCGCCAGACCCCCAGCTCGACCCGGTGCGGCGGCCCCGGTCCTGGCGCTGGGATCCGGAGGACATCGGGGCCGGCAGGTCCATGACCTCGGTCCCGATCCCGTGAATCCCTCTGACCAGGCCATCGTTACGCAGCTTGCGCAGTGCCTTTTCCGCCGTTGCGGTGCTTACGTTCCACTCCTCCGAGAGCTTCTTGATGCTCGGTAGAAGCGTTCCGGGCTGTAGCTGACCCGAGGCGATCAGCTCCGCATAGTGGGCGGCAATACGTGCGTACGGCGCCCGATTGTCGGCCTGACCAGCCATTACGTCAGCTCCCTCGTCTAAGTGCCCTTAGGTTCCCTAGCTTACCGCTTGACACCGCAGGGAACCCTAGGGAACCTTAGGGATGTGCCCGCCGGTCGGTTCGGCCGAACAGCGGGTGCGGGACCTTAAGGCGCCCTGGTGCAGGGCGCGTTCAAGGTCAAGGGGCCCGGGACAGAGCGGGCCGAGGGGACCGGATCCCTGGTCAACCGGATGGCTAGGCCGAAAGGCCAACGTCTCCATACGCCTACAAACGGGAGCTCGTGTTCCCGAAGGAGACAGCAAGACCTCGGCCGTACCGCCGCTTTCCAGCGGCGGCCGGTTGCCTCCGCTGCTCGTCCCGTACGAGCAGCGCTGAGGGGAGCCGCGAGGGCTTCACCAGCCGAGAGGACTGTTCATGGACCGCATGAAGTCACAGGCCGCGAAGAACCGCGAGGTGGCGAAGGTGCTGCGCCGCCGGGGCAAGGACACCGCCGCGAAGGAGATGGAGGACCGGGCCGACGAGTTGGAGGCCGGTCGGGTCACCGACTGCACCGACGCCGTCAGCAGCCTCATCTCCTGGGCCTTTCGCCCCTGACCTCAGACCTGCTTCATCCACAAACGGCGCGCCCCCGGAGCTGCAACTCCAGGGGCGCTGTCGGGCCGTCCACCTGTGAGAGGACACACGACCCAATGAGCCACATCGTTACTGTTCAGGCCGCTGTTACCGCGTTCGCCGACTTCATGGAGCCGACGGACGCGGAGCTGGATGCGATCGAGCAGGAGATGCCCGTCATCCGGGCGGACATCGAGCTGCTGGATGCGCAGATCATCACCCTGGACCGCATCCCGACCGAGATGGACACCCGGCGCATCCGCCGGGCCCGCCGCCGGGCGCTGGCCGCCAGGGTCGCACAGCTCAACCTCAATGCGGCCGTTGCGAGCCTTCCCGGGGGTGCCGCGTGAGCGCCATCGACCGGAACGTGACCGCCGCCCACGCTGAGGTGAAGGCGGAGATTGCGCGGACGGACACGAAGACTGCGTTGCTGCTGGCGTTCGTCGGCGCGGTGCTCGCCGGTACCTGGACGGTCGCTCGCGACGTGCCGCTGACCGTGCCCGCCGTCGTCGCGGGCGGTCTCGGTCTCGTGCTGCTGGTGGCGGCGGCCGGTCTGCTGCTGCGGTCGGTGCGCCCGAACCTTGGCGGCCGGCACGGCTTCCCGCTGTGGGCCACGCTCACCGCTGACGAGATCGGCGCCGCCGTCGCCCGGGATCTGGCCACCGATATCGCCGGACTGTCCCGGCTCGCGGTCGCCAAGTTCACGTGCCTGCGCCGCGCGGTCGACCTCACCCTGACCGGCGGCGCGCTGCTCATCCTCGCCGCGCTACTCACGGCGGGAGGCGCGCTGTGAACAGGCTGACCGCGCAGATGGCGAGCAACGGCGGGCCGTGGCGCCTGTACGTCGTCCTGTACGGCGAGAGCGAGTGGCCCACCGTCCGGTGGGAGTCCGGCCCGGTGCCCACCGGGGCGCAGCGTCGGGAGGCACTGGCCTCCCTCGGTTACGAGGTCGCACCCGGTGCGGAGTGGTCCTGGATCGAGGACAGCCAGGAGCACGACGACGACAGCACGCCGGTCGTCCTGATCGCGGCCGTGGACGTGCGCGAGCAGGACGGGGCTACCGCATGAGTGCGAAGACCGTTCTGCCGGCCGTCGCGATGACGGCCGTGTCCATGGTGCTGACCCTGGCCGTGGTCGTGATGTGGCTGGGCACGGCCGTGCCGTGGCCGGTGGCCGTGGTCGTCGGTCTGGGCATCGACGGCGGATGGCTGGCCACGCTCGCCTACGAACGCCGCCTGGCCGCGCAGGGCGACCATAACCGCACCGTGACCGCCGTCGGCTGGTCCTTCGGCCTCATCGCCGCCGGCGTTCTGGTCGCCCACGCGCTCACCGCTGAGGACTCTGCCGGTGCGTGGCTGGCCGTGGCGTGGCTGCCGATCGCGGCCAAGGCACTGTGGCTGGTGCACGGCATGTGGGAGCGGACCGCGCTCACCCCGAACGCGCTGGACGCCATCCGGGGCATCCAGCAGGAAGCCCGCGATGAGGCGGCCGTTGCCCGCGCCCGGCTGCGGGCGGAAGCGGCCACCGAGGAGACCCGGCTGACGGCCGTGACGGCGGCCGGCGCCCGCGTCGCCCACGTCCAGGCGAAGACCGCGCAGACGCTGTCTCAGGCGTGGTCGACGCTGGAAACGGCCCGGCAGGGCGAGGAGACCGGCAGGGCGCTGACCAGCGTGACGAGCCCCGTCACACCCGGCGTCACGTCCCGCTGGGAACTGCCGGTGTGGGGCCCGAGCGAGCCGACCGGAGCACCCGCGCTGGAAGCCGTACCCGCCCTCACCGACGATGCGCTTGACGTCTTGGTCGACGACATCCGTCACAGCCAGACCCCGGCCCTGTCGTACCGGGAGATGGCGGCCCGCTTCCGCGCGGCCGGCCACTCCGCATCCGAGGTCCGCCTACGGGCCGCCTGGAAGCGCGTCGCCTGATGGGCGCGCTGCCGGTGTTCCGGTGGCGCCTGGCCCCGGACGGCTACGCCACCCGCCGTCAACTCAGGGCGCGCGGTTTGCGGCCCGGAGGTCAAGGGGTGGCCGCGCAGCTCGAACGGCCACGCCGCCGCCGGGAACCGCTGGTCGCCTACCTCTACCGCGTCGACCTCGCCCAGCCCGTGCGGCCGATGACCCCGGGCCGGTGGGCAGCGCTGGCGAAAGCGAACGCCGCCCGCCGCATCTGCCCGCAGTGCCGCGATGCGGGGTACGTCATCCCCACTTCGCTCGGCACCTGCGCGCCCTGCGCCTACCCCGAATCCTCCGACTCTCCGAGGAGCGTCTGACCATGCGCAACGCCGACATCCGCCGCCTGGACCGAGAGATCCAGACGACGACGAAGAAGCTGGAAGCGGTCCGCCGGGGCGAGTGGTGGCCGCTGAATGGCAGCGAGCGCCGGGCCATGGCCCGCGCCCTGGCCGGCGGCGCCTACAAGGTGGCCCGGGGGCGTAGCGCGGGCCGTGACGAACAGCGCATGGACACGACCGGCAACGCCGCCGAGATGCGGCTGAACGCGGAGCTGACCGCCCTGCACGCCGAGCGGCAGCGACTCACGACCGAGGCCGCCCGCGAAAAGGCCAAGAAGAAGTCGTCCGGTTGGTTCTGACCAGCCATCACGCCGGGGTGGCCGGGACTTTCCACGGACACGGCCACCCCGGCTCTCTCCCTTACTCCCGCCCCTGCTGGGGGCAGTCAGGAGAACTTCCAGCATGTCTGAGAACGTCGTCCACCTCCACAAGCCCACCGACCCCCCGACCCCCGACACCGCCCCCACCGTGCTCACGGTCGTGCCCGACGCACCGCCGGCCCGGCCCGTTCCGCTGTGGGTCCGCTCCGGACACGCCATCAAGACCGTTGCCACGCACGAGACGACCAGGGCCACCGTCCGCGCGGCGGCCCGGCACAGCCTCTACACCCTCAACGGCGGCCGGATCGTGGCTCGCCGCACCTGGGACGGCCGTACCGGCTCCCGCTACGAACGCATGATCCGGGCGGCGGAAGCCGCGGGGAACCTGGAAGCGGCGGAAGAGTGGGAGGAGCGGTTGCAGCGCTTCCGCGCCGCCCGCCATCACCGCCGCATGGATCTCCTGCACTCGCCCGTGGAGGCCGCCAAGGGCGTGGCTGTCGGCGCCGGCATGAGCGTTGGCATTCTGGTCGCCCTTGGCGTCGTGATGGCCCTCAACACGGGCCACGTCGGGGACGTGGTCACCCCGCTGTCGGCGACCATCGACTTCATGGCTCTGCTGATCCGGATCGTGCAAATCGTGTGGGGTCCGGCGCTCACGATCGGCCCGTTCCTCGCCCTGCTGGCCCTGTGGTCGGTTGGCCGCAAGCAGCAGGCCGCCCCGAACTGGGCACTGCCAGCGAACGTCCGCAACGGTGAGGGTGAGCCGATTACGCCGTCCATCGTGGTCAAGGCCCTGCGCGACCTCGGAGTGCCGGCGCTGCGGAATGCCATCAAAGAGATGGGCGACGCGGGGGCGAGCATGCTCGGGCCGATCACCATCGCCGGATGCGGCGTGGAAGTCGACGTGACCCTTCCTTCCGGGGTGTCGACCAACGAGGTGCAGAACAAGCGCCGGAAGCTGGCCGAGAACCTGACCCGGCACGAGCACGAGGTGTTCATCACCATCCCGCAGGCCGCGCGGACGGTGCGGCTGTGGGTCGCGGACTCGGGGGCGCTGGATGAGCCGATCGGCCCGTCTCCGCTGGTCACCGACGACACGGTGACCGCCGACTACGCCAAAGGCAAGGCGCCCTGGGGTCAGGACCTGCGCGGGGACGCTGCGAGCTTGAGCCTGTATCAGCGCCACCTACTCATCACGGGCCTGTCGAACCAGGGCAAGACCGTGGCCCTGCGCTCCCTGGCCCTGTGGCTGTCGCTGGACAAGTCGGTGCAGTTCCTCATGGGTGACCTCAAGGGCGTGGGCGACTGGGCCATGTTCGACGGGCTCGCCACGACCCTGATCCAGGGTCCGACGGATGAGCACGTGATCCAGGTGACCGAGATGGTCGAGGGCGCGGTCGACGAGATGAACCGTCGTATCCAGACGCCGCCCGGCACCGTGTTCCCGCCGCTGATCGTGCTGGTTGACGAGGCACAGGTGGCGTTCATGTGCCCGGCCAAGGACGAGGACAAGCGTCCCTATGGCGGGTCGAAGGCCAACTCCCGGTACTTCATGGCCGTCCGCAAAATCCACAACCAGGGGCGGGCCGTGAACGTGCTGATGTGGCAGGGCACTCAGGACCCGACCAACGAGAACCTTCCCAAGCTGGTCCGCGAGGGCGCCCACACCCGCGCATCCCTCGCGCTGGGCACCGAGTCGCAGGCCCGCATGGCCCTGGGAGACAAGGCCGTCGACGGCGGGGCGGCTCCGAACCTGCTGCGTCCGGGCCTGGACCGGGGAACCCTGGTCGTCGCCTCCGACGGCATCACCATCCCGGCCGGACAGTCGTCCATCACGGTGCGCACGCACTACATCGACGACGACGCGGCCGAAGCCATCACCGACCGGGCCAAGGCCCTGCGTGACGGCGTCACCACCCTGCACGCAATCGAACGCGACCAGGACCGTGACCCGCTCGCGGACATCGCGGCCGTGGTCGGCACGGCGGAGCGGGTGCGCACGAAGGACGTGCTGGCACGGCTCGGCACACTCAACGCGGACGCCTACGGCGGGTGGTCGTTCATCGACCTCAAGCGCGTCCTGGACGGCACCGGAGCCGAGCCGTACAAGTCCGACGGCGTCATGGTCGTCAGCCGTGACCGCCTCGCCCGTGCGCTCACCAACCGCGACGACACAGGTTCCGCTTCCGCCGCCGAGTGACAGGGAGACGACCGCCGGCGTGTCAGGGAGGCAGGGAGAACTCCCTGACCCCCTCCCTGACCCGCCTCCCTCACCCTGACCTGCACAAATGATCGTTCAGGGAGGCAGGGAGGCACACCAGGTCAGGCCCCTGCAACCCCCTCCACAGCGCATCCCCAAGGGGGTGCCTGATCCTCCCTGACCCACTGCCGGAAGGGATTCCGCATGCACCCCGAACACTCCGGTTACCTGCCCGCCGAACGGGCCGTGACCGTCCACCAACCCACCCTCATCGCTCCCGCGCAGGCGGGCCCGCTCGTACCTGTGCAGCCGGGCACCGTCCCGGCCGTGGCGAGCGTCGTCCTCCCGGACGGGCGGGTCGTCACCGGCTACGCGATCAGCCCCGCGCAGCCCGAACCTCTCGCCGCTAAGCCGGCCGTGTCCCGCGCGGCGGTGAACGTCGCCCTCGGGGGCGTCGGGTTCCTCGCGGTGTGCGGCGGGCTGCTGTTGCTCACGTCGTTCATCGCGGCCCTGACTGCGTTCATCACGCAACTGATCACCCTCGCGGCCGTGATCTTCGGCGGCTGGATCGCCGTACAGATCTTCAGCGCGAACGGCCACCGAGGCGGAACCACCGTCAACATCCGCAAAGCCGTGATCAAACGCAACCACTTCCACGGCTAGCTACGCCAAGAGCGGCCCCCACCTCACGCCAACGAATGCGGGGCCGCTCTTGTCCACCTGCCAACCACTTGACCTGTGGAGGTCTCCCAGCATGACGCAACCCACCGTCATCCGGCGAGTGCCGGACACGTTCCTCCCGCGCTTCCGGGTGCTGGACGCCTACTCGTGCATCGGCGGCGCCACCAAGGGCATCAAGCGCGCGATCCCCGGCGTGCACGTCACCGGTGTCGACATCCAGGCGCAGCCGGACTACTGCGGCGACGTCTTCCACCAGGGCGACGCGGTCGAGTTCATCCGCGTGCACGGCCACGAATTCGACTTCATTCACGCCTCCCCGCCGTGCCAAGGGGAGGGCGCTCCCACCAAGGGCACCAACCGGGCGCGTAACGCGGCCATCGGCCGGACCTACCCCCGGCTCATCGCCCCGACCCGGGCCGCGCTGGAGTCGACCGGGCGGCCGTACGTGATGGAGAACGTGGCAGGTTCCGAGGTCCGCAAAGACCTGCGCCTGTGCGGCGAGATGTTCAGCCTGGGCGTGCTCATGCACCGGTACTTCGAGTTGGGCGGCTGGACCACCGCGCAGCCGGCCCACCCGCAGCACCGGGGCTATGTGCGCGGCTGGCGGCACGGCGTCTACCGCGACGGCCCCTACGTCGCCGCGTACGGCTCTGGCGGGGGCAAGGCCACCGTCGAGGAGATCCGCACCGCCAAGGGCATCGACTGGTCGACCGATCACTTGCGGCTGCGGGAGGCGCTCCCGCCCGCCTACACGGAGTGGATCGCACGCGCCTACCTCGCCACCCTCACGCCCGCGCTGGAGGTGGCCGCGTGAGCGCGTTGCCCGAGCCCTTGCGGACCGCTCTGGAGCTGGCCGCTACGGGTGTGCCGGTGCTGCCCCTGCGCGCGGGGAAGGCGCCGTTCGGCAACTGCCGCTCCTGCGCGGGCAACACTTGCGGCGGCCGGCCGAACATGAAGAGCGCGGGTCCGTGCCGGTGCCCTGGCGTCTGCCACGCATGGGCCGCCGCAACCACCGACTGGGCCGTCCTCACCTCCCCGGCATGGACGGCCGCATGGCGGCGGGCCGTCACCGTGGCCTACCACCCCGGTGCCGCCGGGCTGACCGTGGTCGACCTGGACGACGCGGCGGCCGTCGACTGGGCTCGCGAAACACTGCCCGCCACCCGGACCGTGCCGACGACGCGCGGTGAGCACTGGCTCTATCGGGGCGCCATGACGTCACACAACGCGGTGCGTCCCGGCGTCGACCTCAAGTCGACCATGTCCTACGCCCGATGGCTGGGCACCGGCACCGGCACCCTGACCGCCCTGCCGGATGCCGTGCGCGCGCTGGCCGTGAAGGAACCGCCCATCGTCCGGTCGGCGCCTCGTTCGGTCTCCGTGCCCGCACGGTCCGGGGGCGGGCAGTGCCCCCACCGCACGGCCGCGTTCCTGGAACGTGGCATCGCCATGGCGGAGCAGCGCATCACGGAAGCCCGCAGCGCGGTTCATGCGGCCGTGTACCGGACGTTCCTGGCGGTGCTGTCGACGCATGGCCGGTGCGGCTGCCTCACCGACACCCACATCACGCGGCTGTTCAACGCTGCGCAGGCCAAGGGAGAGTCCCCGCGGCACTGCACCGACGCGTGGACCAACGCCCGTACCACGTTGGGACTGTGACCATGTCCGACGACGAGAAGAACCCCGCACGCCAGGTCATCACCGACTACGCACAGAGCCACTTCCGGTACTTCCGCACCGCCGACGGCACCGTGTATGCGCAGAGGAACGGCCACCCCGTGGCCCGCCCGATCCGCTCGCAGGGAACGACGGGAAGCCACCGCCAAGAACTCATGGTCGGTCTCTTCCGCGACGGTGTGGGCGTCTTCAACGGCACCGCGCTGAAAGAGGCGCTGGACCTGATCGAAGCCCTCGCACTGACCGAGGACGTGCAGCCCGTGCACATCCGCGTCGCCCCCGGATTCGACGGAGCGACGTGGCTGGACCTGGGCCGCAACGACGGGCAGTCCGTGCGTATCCACCCCACCGGCTGGGAGATCCTCACCCCGGACCCGCGTGAGGTGTGCTGGCGACGCACCCAGCTCACCGGTGAACTGCCCCTGCCGACCAAGGACACCAACGGCAAGGGCATCGACCTGCTGATGCGGCTGTGCAACTTCGCCAATGCCGAGACCGAGTGCCTGGCCATCGCCTGGCTGATCGGCTGCCTTGCTCCGTCCGTGCCCGTACCCGCGCCGTTCCTCACCGGACCTCAGGGGGCGGGGAAGTCCACCGGTGGGCGGATGCTCGTACGGATCATCGAGGGCATGACCGGGGACCTGCGCCGGGCACCGAAGGATGAGGAGAACCTGATCGCGGCGGTGGCGGCTGGCTGGGTCACCGCCCTGGACAACCTCTCCCACATGACCCCGGACCTGTCCGACGCCATGTGCTGCATCGTCACCGGGGCCGAGAACGTAAAACGCGCCCTGTTCACCGACGGGGACGTCTTCCGCGTCGGCTACCGCCGTCCCCTGCTCCTGACCGGCATCGACGTGGGCGTCATCCGGCCCGACCTCGCCGAACGGCTGTTGCCCCTGCGGCTGGAACGCCCCCGCGTCCGGCGCACCGAGGCGGAACTGTGGTCGGACTTCGCAGAGGTCCTGCCCGTCATCCTCGGCTCGCTGCTGGATCTCACCGTGCAGGTGCGCGCCGCGCAGGCGGACATCCCCACCGACCTGCGCATGGCCGACTTCGCGCACCTGTGCGCGCAGCTCGACGCGGCCACCGGTCTGGGAGCGCTCGCCGCCTACCGGGCCAGCCTGGACGACCTCAATGACGACGTCATCGAGGGCGACCTGTTGGCACAGACCGTGCTCAAGCATGCCGCCGGCATCGACCCGGGCACCGAGCAGCGGATGACGTCGGCCGAGTGGCTGCACTGCCTCACCAGCCTCTACAGCGGCGAGGACTTCCGTCCCCTGCCTAAAGGGTGGCCGACCATCGGCAAGGTGCTCTCAGACCGTCTCAAGCGCCTTCAGCCCACCCTCGCCGCCCGGGGCGTCCTCATCGACTGGGGACGCAACAACACGGCCCGCTACATCGAAATGGCCCGCCCGTCCGCCGCACCACTCCCGCACGAGCAGGAAGCGGCGTTCTGACCGGCTACGCCCCCGGCGACCGCCCGCACAAGCAAGAGGAGCACCCGGGGCCGCGTGCTCCTCTTGCTGTTCGGCGGCGGCGCCGCCCTGTCAGGGTCGCGCCGGCGCAGCGGCTCGTTCTTCACGCCCTGAGCCGCGCACCACAACAGACACCACCCCCTCTTTGTCCGAAGTAGAGAGACGCTGCGTCACCTGCGTCACCCACGCACCTCAAACGGCCCGCGACCTGCCGAAAGCGGGGTGACGCAGATGGCCCGCCGCTGCGTCACCCCGCGTCACCTGCGTCACCCCGTGACGAAGGTCTGCGTCACCCGTGACGCACCCTCGGGGCCCCTGCGTCACCCAAAAGCCGCAGGTCAGCGCCATAAGTGACGCACATGACGCAGGTGACGCAGAAATCCGCACCTCGGACACACGCACGCTCGCCCTCGCCTGCACTCCACCCACGGCACCAGAACCCACCGCAGGACCCCTCACCCAACTCCGCCACGGACATGAGGAGTCACCAGCCATGGCCACCGAAGAGCCGCCCGACCCGCGCGCCCTCCTGCGCGGCGGGCTCCCGGACCGCTACCTCACCCCCGAGGACCTGGTCACTATGTTCAGCCTCCCGAGCGTCGAGACCGTCTACCAGTGGCGACGTAAGCGCATCGGCCCGGCCGGCTTCCGCGTCGGACGCTACCTCCGCTTCAACCCCGCCGCGGTACAGGCGTGGGAGGCCGAACGCACCGCCCTAGACGACGCCGTCTGAGACCTGCCGCACCACCCGACTCCCCGGGGAGGGCCACACCGTGGCCCTCCCCCTCCCATGCCCAGAAGGGACCCCGCCCCAGATGGCAGGCCACATCCAAGACCGCTGGTTCAAGACCGAGACCAACGCCGACGGCAAGACTGTCCGCGTCAAGAGCGACCGCCACGGCAGCGGCCTGCGCTACCGCGCCCGGTACGTCGGCCCGGACGGCACCGAGAAGTCCAAGAGCTTCCCCGACCGTCAGAAGCGGCTTGCTGAGAAGTGGCTCAGTGCCATCGAGACGGACATGACGCGCGGTCAGTACACGGACCCGAAGTCCATGCAGATCACGTTCCGGCAGTACGCCGACAAGTGGTTGGACACCAGGACTTCGAGCCCGATGACGCGGAAGGAACTCGGCCGGCGCCTGCGGTTGCACGTCTACCCGGTGCTCGGCTCCCGGCCGATCGGGACATTCCGGCCGGAGCACATCAGGGAGCTTGTCGCGGCCCTGGAAGCAAAGCCCGGTGTCAGCGCCTCCTACGCCCGGAACATCTTCGCGGACGTTCAAGCGGTCCTGTCCGCCGCGGTCGACGACACCTTGTTGTCGCGCAACCCGTGCAGTGCGCGGACCGTGCGGCGGCCCAAGCCCGATGCGCATCCCGTCATCCCGTGGGTGCCCGACCAGGTGTTCGCCGTTCGCGCGGCCCTTCTGGACCGGTACCAAGCGATGGTCAACGTCGGAGCCGGATGCGGCCTGCGTCAGGGCGAGGTGTTCGGGCTCGCTGAGGACGCCATTGACGCCGACGGGCGCACGCTTCACGTGGTCCGGCAGATCAAGCACGTGGAAGGGCACCCGGTGTTCGCCCTCCCCAAGGGAGGCAAGAAGCGGGACGTGCCGTTGCCCGGCTCCGTGGCGGAAGCCCTACGGGCGCATATGGACGCCTTCAAGCCTGTGGAGATCACATTGCCGTGGGACGTGCCCGAGGGACCGAAGGTGTCCGCCCGGCTGATCTTCACGGCGGAGCAAGGGGGCATGGTCTGGCGTAGCAACTTCAACGGAAAGGAGTGGAAGCCCGCTCTCGCGGTCGCTGGACTCATCCCAGACGCGGAGGATGACGGCAAGTACGACTCGGCGCGCGAGCACGGCATGCACGCCCTACGGCACTTCTACGCATCCGCGTTGCTGGACGCGGGTGAGAACATCAAGGCCGTCAGCGAGTACATGGGGCATGCCGACCCGGGGCTGACGCTGCGGGTGTACGCCCACCTGATGCCCGACAGCCGCCAGCGTGCCCGCCGCGCCATCGACATGGTGTTTCAGCGCCTCTCCGAGGAAGATCACGGCCCCCAGACGGCCCAATGACCCACCGACGGCCCCTGAACTGCCCTTTTGTGCAGGTCAGGGGTCGTTGCCCCGTGAGAAGGCTCTGAACTTCCTCAACTCTGCTTTGGCCCCGCGGACCCGGGGGCATCAGCCCTCCACGCAAGAAGCGGGGGGACCTCGCTTCGGGGGACCGAAAGGAGCGTGAGGGTCTGATGGGCATCATCATTTTCGCGGTGATCGCGCTGATAGCGCTGGCCGTCATCATCGGCGCCGCCAAGTCGGCGAACGGCTCGGGGGGCCGTAACCGCCGCGGGGGCGGTTCCGTCGGCGGGGGAAGCTGGTGGGCGGGGGACGGAGGTCACCACCACGGTGGCGGCGGCTCCTCATGCGGCGGTGGCTCCTCCTGCGGTGGCGGGTCGTCCTGCGGCGGGGGCGGCGGTGGCGGTGGCGGCTGCGGCGGTGGTGGCGGCAGCTGAGCCGTCGGCGGCAGCCGGACCATCGCTGCCGCGGTCACCGAGCGCCACTGCGACAGCCGCGGAACTACCGCATCCACCAGCGGTTTGTGCGTCTGTCCCATGCTTGAACGCATATGCATCCGGCGGGCCCAACGCCCGCCGGGTGCTTTGTAGTTGAACAGTTGAGCTGTAAGGCCCTCTGGGGGATGGAAACCCGGAGAAGATGGGTAAAAATACTGTGGGCCCCGCGCATTTCATGATTCCGTATTCCTCGGACCGACCCCACGTGGGCACGAGCCGGCGACGACTTCTTCCCCAGGTCCTTCTTCGGGGCGGGCCGGCCCACCAATCCACTCGCAGCATGCTTGCGGAGCCGACCCATGCTCACCACTCTCAAGACGGCCTATACCGATACCCGTGCAACCGACCTGGCCTGGGCCCTGGGCCGGGAGCCGCTGCCCGCCCTGGCGGTGCTCGACCTCCGACTCGGCGACGCCACCGTGCAGTTGAGGCTGCTCGGCGCCTCCCACCAAGTGCTCGTCGAGGAGGAGCAGGGGGTGTGCTCGGAGACCGTGGCCTGTATGCCCGGCAGCAGCAAGCCTCTGCCGCTGGGTGTGGCCAAACGCGTCGGGAACTGGGACTACGAGTTCGCGGCCCGTGTCGAGACGCTCTCCCGGGGCTCGTTCGCCGGGCGCGCCCAGGAGTTGCTGGCGCTGGTCGCCGAACACCCGCACGGCCTGGCGGGGACCTTCCCCGGCAGCCCGAACGCCTTCACGGCGATGATGGCGCAGCGCCACGAGGGGCAGTTGCGGTGGCGGACGTGGCACGCCTATCCGCAGGAGGGGCGGCTCGTGGCGACCCGTACGCGGATCAGTGCGCGTCTGCCCGTATCCCCGCAGGCCGTCAGCCCAGCCGGAGCGCCGTGACCCATTGCACTCTTGTGGGTGACCTGTCCGTCGTGAGGTGTGACGTACCGTTCCAGCGTGATCGACCCTTCCGTGTCCGGCGTTTCGCGCGCGGCGCCGCCGCGAGAGCCGCAGGGCCCGGCGCTGCTGCCCGTACCTGCCGGCCTGGGCCGGTACTTCGTTCTCGGCGCCGTCTTCGTCTGCGCCGCCTGCGGCCTGGTCTACGAACTCGAACTCGTCGCCCTCGCCTCGTATCTGATCGGTGACTCCGTCACCCAGGCGTCGGTCGTGCTGTCCGTGATGGTCTTCGCGATGGGCGTCGGCTCGCTGCTGGCCAAGCGGCTGCGGTGCCGTCCCACGGTCGGCTTCGGGCTCGTCGAGGCCGCGCTGGCCCTGGTCGGTGGCACATCGGCGATGGCGCTGTACGCCGCCTTCGCCTGGTTCGGGCAGTCCCGCACCGTGCTCGTCACCTTCTCCCTGGCGATCGGCGTGCTGATCGGCGCGGAGGTGCCGTTGCTGATGACGCTGATTCAGCGCATCAGACAGCAGGACGCGGGGGGTGCGGTCGCCGATCTCTTCGCGGCGGACTATGTGGGCGCGCTCGTCGGCGGGCTGGCGTTCCCCTTTCTTCTGCTGCCGGCACTGGGGCAGTTGAGCGGGGCGCTGCTGACGGGGGCGGTGAACGCCGTCGCGGGCGGGGCGACGGTGCTGTGGCTTTTCCGCCGCGATCTGACCGTACGGGCGCGGTGGCTGCTCCTCGTGGTCAATGTGCTGGTGCTGGCGCTGCTCGCCGCCGGGGCGGCCGTCGTCGGCCCCTTCGAGGAGGCGGCGCGGCGCGCGGTGTACGGGGCGGACGTACGGGTCGCGGTGCAGACGGAGGTGCAGGAGATCGTCCTCACCGGGGACACCGGGGAGGCGGGAGGCACGAGGAGTACTGGGCAGGCCGGAGGCGCGCGGCAGGCCGGGGAGGCCGGGGACGCTGACGAGATCGGGGACGCCGGGGAGAGCGGGGAGGCCGGGGAGAGCGGGGAGGCCGGGACGGCCGGGGGCTCCGCGGAGATCAGGGGCGGCGCAGGGCAGGTCGGGGGCTCCGGGGAGGTCGCGGGCCCGTCCAGGCGCCGTCCCCGTTCGCTGTCCCTCTTCCTCGACGGACGGCTGCGGGTCAGCAGCCGCGACGAGGCCCGCTATCACCAGGCGCTCGTCCACCCGGCGATGGCCGGACCGCACCGCCGGGTGCTGGTGCTGGGCGGAGGCGACGGGCTCGCCCTCCGCGAAGTGCTGCGCTACGGGGATGTGCGGTCGGTGACCATCGTCGAACTCGACCCGGGAGTCCTGAGGTTGGCCCGTACGGACCCCGGGCTCTCCGCCCTGAACGGCGATGCCTTCGGAGACCGCCGGGTGCGGGTGGTGCCGGAGGACGCGTTCGAATGGCTGCGGACGGAGGTACGGGCGGAGGGCGCGCGCCCGTACGACGTGGTGATCTCCGATCTGCCGGACCCGGGGATCACGCCCAGCACCAAGCTGTACTCGCAGGAGTTCTACGGTCTCGCGCGGCGTGTGCTGGCTCCGGACGGACGGCTCGCCGTCCACGCGGGCACGCCTTCCGTACGGCCGAGGGTGTTCTGGACCGTCGACGCGACGCTGCGCTCGGTGGGGCTGCGGACAGCGCCCTACCGGGTGGGCGGACGGGTCTCGGGCTTCCCCGGGGGCCCGGACCGGTCCGCGGACGTGGCGGCCGGTCCGCGGGACTGGGGTTTCGTCCTGGCGTCGCGGCAGCGCCGGCCGATCCGGCTGGAGCTGCCCGCCGGGGCGCCGCCGCTGAGCTCACTGACTCCGTCCTCGCTGCGGCGGGCGGCATGGTCGGCGCAGAGCGATCGGGTGCGGGGCGTACCGGCGTCGACCCTGATGCACCCGCGCTATCTGGAATGAGCTGGTACGCCGGTCGTGAGCGGGCCGGGGCGGGGGCCGAACGCCGAACCGTGGCGGTGCCGGGCGGGCCGGGCCGAGGGCCCTTTCCCGGTGCCGCCGTCAGAGGAGGCCGAGAGCCGGGGCGCTCCATGCACAGTCGGGCCCGTCCCGGCACGGTACGGGAGGCGGCGGGCCGACAGCCGTCCCGGTGGCCCGCACGGGAGACGCGGGACCGAGCCCGTCCCGGTGTCCTCGTGCGGCAGACGGGCCCGTCCCGGCACCCGTCGTACGGGAGACGCGGGCGTCCCGGCGTCCTCGTGCGGCAGACGAACCCGTCCCGGCACCCGTCGTACGGGAGACGCGGGCCTGCTGCCCGCCCCGTCCCGGGGTCCTCGTACGGGAGGCGGGCTCGCAATCGAAGGAGCGGGATGTTGCCGGATACGCGTGCCGTGAGCCGGTGGCTGGGTAGGCTCGGTCTCCATGGAGCATGAGGTGTTCGTTCCGTTTTCCGCCGACACCGTGCGGCGGGCTGTTGCCGACCCCACGCGCGTCGCCCGCTGCGTTCCCGGGTTCCAGCCGGACACCGACGCGGCGCCGGAGGCCCCGGACGCACTCGTGGGCAGGCTGCGCCTGCGCGTCGGCAATTCGACCATCACCTATCGCGGCACCCTTCGCATCACACCGCAGGACGGCGGCGATCTCGCGGTCGAGGCCGACGGCGCGGAGTCACGCGGCAGCGGGTCCGTGAAGCTCGCGCTGACCGTACGGCTGTCCGCCGGCGACGGCGGATCGGTGCTGACGTGTGGCGGGACGGTACGCAGTGAGGGGCGGCTCGCCGAGGTCGACGACGCTGCGGCCGCTGCCGCCGGCCGGCGTCTGCTGGACCGTTTCGCCTCGGAACTGACCGCAAGCCTGGAGTCGGCTCCTCTCGGCTCGGATGAGGACGACGACAACCAGCGCGCCATTCCGGGCATCCCCTCTCCGGACAACGGCGCCCACGCGCGCTCCACGGAGGCCGCCGAGAGCGCGGAGCGGGCCGCGCGTGCCGAGGGGGACGAGTCCGAGGCGGCAGCGGCCTCCCTCTTCGAGACGGAGGTTCCGCCACCATCGCTCGACCCGCTCGCCGACGCCGATGCCGATGACGACACCGATGACGACGCCGGTGCCGAAGGCGAGAGCGAGTCCGGAGATGACGTCGAGCCGGAGCTGGACGACGACCTCGAGCCGGGGCCGCCCGCCGAGGCCGCGCACGCCCGCCGCACCATGATCGGCCGCAGTGCCGAGGAGGTCGACCACGCGCCGCCGCGCGGCCGGTACGCCCCCGTGCCCGCGCCCCAGCCCGCCTCCACCACGGTCACGCTCCGCTGGGCGGCTCCCGCCGCGGCGGTGGTCGTGGCCTCGGCCGTGGTCGTCGGCCGCATTCTGCGCCGCCGCCGATAGCCCTGTCCGGGCGATGGTGCCCGGACCCCGCGACTCCCCCGGACTCCGTCCGGCGGGAGGGCCCTGGCCAGTGCTGTGACCGGGAGGGCTCGCCGGGAAGCTCGCGGCGTCCGGTGCGGTGCATCGCACGGCGGTGGGGGTGCCCCCGGACGGGGTCCGGGGGAGATCGCCCTCGTACTGGGGTCCCCCATGCCGAAGGCCAGGGGAGTACTCGGGCGACTCCGGCAACGCAGCGTGGGGGTCCCCCAGCCTTCGGCCGGGGGGGACCTCACCCAGCGGTAGCTGGGGGAGTGCCGTGCCGGGCGTCGCGAGCCGGTGAACCTTCCCGGTCACGGCACGAGGCCCCGCGCCTGTCTGCGCGACCGCGCGCAAGGCCGGCGCCCGGGCGCCGGGGCGGCGGCACGGTTAGGGTTCGAGGGGTGAGCACCCATGACACCGGCTCCCCGGAAGCGGCAACCCGCGGCGCGGTGCGACTCGGCGCCGGAGACGCCGAGTTGACCGTGCTGCCCGCACTCGGCTGCCGTCTCGGCTCACTGCGGATCGGCGGTACGGAGCTGCTGAGACAGGGCGCGGAGTACGGGGCGTTTCCGATGGTGCCGTTCTGCGGCCGTATCGAGAACGGCCGCTTCCTCAACGGTGGCGTACGGCATCAACTGCCGCTCAACGCCCCGCCGCACGCGATCCACGGCACCGGCCGGGACGCCGCGTGGAGCACGGCCCGTACCGAGAAGGCGTCCGCCGTCTTCACCCACGACCTCGCCGAGCCCTGGCCGTACCCCGGCCGGGTCACCCAGCTGGTCGACCTCACCGAGGACTCCCTGACCCTCACCATGGGGGTCGAGACGATCGGTGACTCCTTCCCCGCCCAGGCGGGCTGGCACCCCTGGTTCGTACGGAATCTGGGCACCGGCGGTGCGGACGTGGAGATCGGCTTCACGCCCGGCTGGCAGGAGGAGCGGGGCGAGAACCATCTGCCGACCGGTCGGCATATCGTGCCGGAGCCCGGTCCGTGGGACGACTGCTTCGGAATGCCCGACGGCGTGGACGTCACTCTCACCTGGCCCGGTCAGCTGGAGCTGAGGGTCACCAGTCGCGCGGAGTGGGTCGTCGTCTACGACCAGCAGGCCGAGGCGGTGTGCGTCGAGCCGCAGTCCGGGCCGCCGAACGGTCTCAATACGCATCCCTGCCTGGTCACCCCGGTCCAGCCCCTGGAGATCGCCACCACCTGGACATGGCGTCGGCTCGGCCCGGAGCGCCGACCGTACGGACCGGCGGCGTCCGTCGGTACGAGTCCGTGGCGTCGGGCCGTACGGGGCCCTGGCGTCGGGCGCAGGGCCGGGGGGTCGGCCGCAGGGGTGCGTGGCGTCGACCGTACGGACCCGCGACGTCGGCCGCAGGGATCCGCCGCGTCGGCCGTACGGGCCGTGGCGGAGGTCCTCATGGGCCCGGAGAGCGTCGGCCGCACGGGCGCGGAGCTTCAGCCCGGGGTCCGCGGCGTTGTCGACCCGGCTGACCGGTGGCCTGCCTCCGGACGCGGACACCGCCGTGGCTCGCACCCGCGGCCGGCCCGGTTAGGCTCATCCGTATGAGTGCAGCCATCTCTCGGGGGACGACCCCCGTGACCCCCGATGTTCGTGATGCCCTGCTGCAGCAGATCAAGGACAAGGCCGTCGTCCACGGCAAGGTGACCCTCTCCTCCGGGCTGGAGGCCGACTACTACATCGACCTGCGCCGGATCACGCTCGACGCGGAGGCCGCCCCGCTCGTGGGCCAGGTCATGCTGGACGCCACGGCCGACCTCGACTACGACGCCGTGGGCGGGCTCACCCTGGGAGCCGACCCCGTCGCGACCTCGATGCTGCACGCCGCCGCCGCCCGGGGCCGCAAGCTGGACGCCTTCGTCGTGCGGAAGGCGCAGAAGGCGCACGGAATGCAGCGCCGGATCGAGGGGCCGGACATCACGGGCCGCCGGGTGCTCGTGGTCGAGGACACCTCCACCACCGGTGGTTCTCCGCTCACCGCCGTCGAGGCGGCACGCGAGGCGGGCGCCGAGGTCGTGGCCGTTGCGGTGATCGTCGAGCGCGGCGCCGCGCCTGCGGTTGCGGAAGCTGGGCTTCCGTACATTCAGGCGTATGGACTCGATGACCTGGGTCTCTGACCTGCTGTTTCAACAAAGGGTGGAGGGTTTCACGTGAAACCCTCCACCCTTTGCCGCCGTATGGGCTATAGGCCGGGTGGACCAATCGTCCTCGTCTGGGAAGATGGGGGCGACGATGACGTCGCCCCCTAGGTCAGGGCCACTGAAATTCCCGGAGAGCAGCCCCCGGAACCCCGGCTGCACACCCGCAGATCACAAGGAGCGGACAGATGCCCATCGCAACCCCCGAGGTCTACAACGAGATGCTCGACCGGGCGAAGGCAGGCAAGTTCGCCTACCCGGCCATCAACGTGACCTCGTCGCAGACGCTGCACGCGGCTCTCCGCGGCTTCGCCGAGGCGGAGAGCGACGGCATCATCCAGGTCTCCACGGGTGGCGCGGAGTTCCTGGGCGGCCAGTACAGCAAGGACATGGTCTCCGGTGCCGTCGCGCTGGCCGAGTTCGCGCATGTCGTCGCCAAGAAGTACCCGGTGAACATCGCGCTGCACACCGACCACTGCCCGAAGGACAAGCTCGACGGCTACGTCCGGCCCCTGCTCGCCATCTCGCAGGAGCGTGTCGCCGCGGGCCAGAACCCGCTGTTCCAGTCCCATATGTGGGACGGCTCCGCCGAGAAGCTCGACGAGAACCTCGCCATCGCGCAGGAGCTGCTCGCCGAGGCCGCCAAGGCGAAGATCATCCTCGAGGTCGAGATCACCCCGACCGGTGGCGAGGAGGACGGCGTCACGCACGAGATCAACGACGAGCTCTACACCACCGTCTCCGACGTCGAGCGCACCGCCGAGGCCCTCGGCCTGGGCGAGAAGGGCCGCTACCTGCTGGCCGCCTCGTTCGGCAACGTCCACGGCGTCTACAAGCCGGGCAATGTCGTGCTCCGCCCCGACCTGCTCCGCGACCTCCAGGACGGCATTGCCGCCAAGTACGGCAAGGACAACCCGTTCGACTTCGTCTTCCACGGCGGCTCCGGCTCCACGGAGGAGGAGATCCGCACCGCGCTGGAGAACGGCGTCGTGAAGATGAACCTCGACACGGACACCCAGTACGCCTTCACCCGCCCGGTCGCGGACCACATGTTCCGTAACTACGACGGTGTGCTGAAGGTCGACGGCGAGGTCGGCAACAAGAAGACCTACGACCCGCGCAGCTGGGGCAAGTCCGCCGAGGCGGGCATGGCGCAGCGTGTCACGAAGGCCTGCGCGGACCTGCGCTCCACGGGCACCAAGCTGAAGTAGCCCCGGTGGCTCAACGGGCCCGGCACCTCACCGGAGGTGCCGGGCCCGCCGCGCTTCCGGAGAGGCACGCCTCTCCCGGGCCGCCGTTCCGGCGTTCCCATGTGCGGAGGCGGCCGGTGGTGCCCTGGTAACTCCGCTGGGCGCCCCTGCGCTCCGCGCCGCTCTCTCGTCGACGGCGGGCGCCGCCCGCGAACGGGCCGTCCGCGAACGGGCCGTCCGCGATCGGGGCCGTCCGCGATCGGGGCCGTCCGCGATCGGGGCCGTCCGTGACACGGGGCCGTCTGCGAGTCGGGTCAGCAGCACGGTGTGGCTGCCTGCGGACGGGCCGTTGACCGGGACCTGGGGCCGTACGGAACGTCGGGCTGCTTCGTCCCCCGTGCCCGGCCTCTGCTGTCGTGTGCCGCGTCGCGGACCGGCTCCGCTGCTGCGGTCTCCGACGGCTCGTACGGCCGCCGGGCTGGCCTCGGGCCGGTGACCCGAGGATGATCCCGGGTATGGGTGATTCCTCGCCCGGGGCCGGGGGCGAGTCCGGCACGGGTCCGGCGGCGGGGCGCCCCGCCAGGGCAGAGCCGGTGGGCGGCTCCGGACCTTCTCCGCCACGGCCCGGCGCGAGGGCCGGCACGATCCGGTTGTCGGAGGCCTCGGGCCGGTGGATCGTGCTCACGACCGTGCTCGGGTCCGGCATGGCCCTCCTCGACGGGACCGTCGTCAATGTCGCCCTGCCGCGCATCGGAGCCGATCTCAACGCCGATCTGGCCGTGCTGCAGTGGACCGTCAACGCCTACCTGCTCACTCTCGCCTCGCTGATCCTGCTGGGCGGGGCGCTCGGGGACCGGTTCGGCCGGCGGCGGGTCTTCGTCGTCGGCGTCGTGTGGTTCGCCCTGGCCTCGCTGGCCTGCGGACTGGCGCCGAACGCCGGGGTGCTGATCGCCGCACGGGCCGTCCAGGGCATCGGCGGGGCGCTCCTCACGCCCGGCTCGCTGGCGATCATCCAGGGCAGCTTCCACCCGGACGATCGGGCGCGGGCCGTCGGCGCCTGGTCCGGCCTCGGCGGCGTCGCGGCGGCGGTGGGGCCGTTCCTCGGCGGCTGGCTGGTCGACGGGCCCGGCTGGCGCTGGGTGTTTCTGCTGAACGTGCCGCTGGCCGCGGTGTGCATACCGGTGGCGCTGCGGCACGTGCCGGAGACCGGCGACCCGCGTGCGCACGGCCGGTTCGACGTCGCCGGGGCAGCCCTCGGTGCGCTGTCCCTCGGCGGGGTCACCTACGCCCTGATCGCCGCCCCCGAGCAGGGCGCCTCCCCGACCGTGGTGATCACCGGAGTCGGCGGCGTCCTGCTGGGGGCGGCCTTCGTCCGACTGGAGCGTCGGCGCGACGATCCGATGCTGCCGCCGAAGATCTTCGCCTCCCGCCAGTTCACCGCCGTCAACGCCGTGACCCTGTGCGTGTACGCGGCCTTCGCAGGCTTCTTCTTCCTGACCGTCCTCCAGTTGCAGGTGGTCCTCGGCTACTCCGCTCTCGCCGCCGGGACCGCCCTGCTGCCCACCACGCTGATGATGCTGTCGCTGTCCGCGCGCTCCGGAGAGCTGGGGCAGCGCATCGGGCCGCGAATCCCGCTCACCGTGGGGCCGCTGCTCTGCGGAACCGCCATGCTGCTGATGACGCGGGTGGGGGCCGGGTCCTCGTACTGGACGGATGTGCTGCCCCCACTGCTCGTCATGGGTGCCGGCATGGTGCTGCTGGTCGCGCCGCTCACCGCGACCGTGCTCGCGTCGGTCGAGGTGGGGCGCGCGGGCCTGGCCAGCGGTGTCAACAACGCGGTGGCGCGTGCGGCCGGGCTCCTGTCGGTGGCCGCGCTCCCGCTGCTCGCCGGGATGGGGCCGGAGGCCTACCGGGACGCGGGGGAGTTCGCGGAGACCTTCCGGCGGGCGATGCCGTTGTGCGCGGGCATCCTCGGACTCGGCGCGCTGATCGCCTTCCTGGCCGTACGGTCCGAGGCGCCGGCCCCGGCGCCGCCGGCCGAAGGTGAGGAGGCCGCCCCGAGGCGGCCCTGCCGTGCGGAATGCCGTACGTACTGCGCGGTGAACGCACCGCCGCTCGACCCCGGCACTCCCGCTTCCGACCCGTCCTGATCACCCCATCCGGGCCGGGGCCAGGCAGACTGGAACCCATGTCCATTCACGAGAACCTTCTCGGGGGACCTCCCCCGACGCATCTGCCCGACGACCCCGAGCCCCGCGAGCTGCTCGCTTCCGGCGCGGCTCCCGCCGAGGTCGCCGCGAAGTACCCGGCCTCCTCCCTCGCCTGGGCGCAGCTCGCCGACGACGCCTTCGAGGGCGGCCGGACCGTCGAGTCCTACGCGTACGCCCGCACGGGCTACCACCGGGGGCTCGACGCGCTGCGCCGCGCCGGCTGGAAGGGCCACGGCCCGGTGCCGTTCGAGCACGAGCCGAACCGCGGCTTCCTGCGCGCGCTGCATGCCCTGGCGCGCGCCGCGCAGTCCATCGGCGAGCAGGAGGAGTACGAGCGCTGCTCGACCTTCCTGCGGGACTCCTCCCCGACCGCCGCCGACATCCTCACCTGATCACCACCTGATCACCACCGAGGCCGTACGACCGCCTGTGCTGTCGGCCTCCCGGGCCTGCCTGCCGCTTCGGCGCAGGCAGGTTCCTTGCTGTACGCGCGCACGAGACCGATGATGCGCTGAGGGCCCGGTTCCGCCGTTCGCGGAAGCCGGGCCCGAGAGGGGACCGGGGCTCCGATGCCGAGAGGAAGGGGCGGACCGCTACCCGGTAGCACGTAGTACCGAGGAGACAGTGATGTCGCAGTCGCCCCATGGACCCGAAGCCGGTGCGTCGCAAGCCGGCAGGCCGGAATCCGCTCAGCCGGGAGTCGGTGAATCCCAGCCCGGTCAGCCGGAAGCCGTTGAGCCGCAGCCCGGTGCGTCGGAGGCCGGTGCGTCGGAGGCCGGTCCGGAGACCCCGAACCTGGACTTCAACGGCACGACGCCGTACGAGGACTACGTCCAGGCGGATGTCCTCACCCACCTCCAGCACCCGCTCTCCGACGACCCCGGCGAGATGGTCTTCCTGGTCACCACCCAGGTCATGGAGCTGTGGTTCACCGTGATCGTGCACGAGTGGCGGACCGCCGCCGAGGCGCTGCGCCAGGACGACCTGCCCGTCGCCATGGCCGCTCTCCGGCGCTCCGCCTACGAGCTCGAATCGCTCAACGCCTCCTGGAAGCCGCTCGCTCACCTCACCCCCGCCCAGTTCAACTCCTACCGCGGCGCGCTCGGCGAGGGTTCCGGCTTCCAGTCCGCGATGTACCGACGGCTGGAGTTCCTGCTCGGCGAGAAGTCCGCGTCGATGCTCGTCCCGCACCGCGGTGCGCCGCGCGTACACGACGAGCTGGAGAAGGCGCTCGCCGAGCCGAGCCTCTACGACGAGGTGGTGCGGCTGCTCGCCCGCCGTGGGCACGCCGTTCCCGAGTCAGTCCTCGACCGTGACCCGGCTCAGCGCTACGAGCCCCACCCGGCGGTCGAACAGGCCTGGCAGGCGATCTACTCCGGCCCGCAGGACGGTGAACTCGCCCGCCTCGGGGAGGCGCTGACCGAGGTCGCCGAGCTGGTGTGGCGCTGGCGCAACGACCATCTCGTCGCCACCCGGCGGGCGATGGGCGCCAAGACGGGTACGGGCGGCTCCGCGGGGGTGGCCTGGCTGGAGAAGCGCGCGGCGAAGAACGTCTTTCCCGAGCTGTGGACGGCCCGCAGCCATGTCTGAGGCGCGCACCGGCACCGATGCCGGACAGGGTTCCGCCGCCTCGGCGGGACATGGCGGCGGCTCCGCCCCGGACTCCGGACTGCCCGGCGACCCCGCCGCACGGGCCGCCCGGATGGACGTCGTGGATCCGCTGGCCGCCATCCGTGAGCGCTTCGCCGTCGACGACGGGGTGACCTATCTCGACGGCAACTCCCTCGGCGCGCTGCCGCGCGGCGTTCCCGGCCGGATGGCCGAGGTCATCGAGCGGGAGTGGGGCGCGCTACGCATCCGTTCGTGGGAGGAGAGCGGCTGGTGGACGGCGCCGGAGCGGATCGGCGACCGGATCGCGACGCTCATCGGGGCCGGGCCCGGTCAGGTGGTCGTCGGGGACTCCACCAGCGTCAATGTCTTCAAGGCGGTCGTCGCGGCGGTACGGATCGCCCGGTCCCGGGCGCCGGGGACGGTGCCGCGCGAGGAGGTGCTGGTCGACGCCTCGACCTTTCCCACCGACGGTTATATCGCCGAGTCCGCGGCCAGGATGACCGGCACCCGTATCCGGGCCGTCGCCCCCGGCGCCATGGCCGCCGAGATCGGGCCGCGCACCGCCGTGGCGCTGGTGAACCATGTCGACTACCGCAGTGGGCGGCTCCACGACCTCCCCGGCACGACGGCGGCGGCGCACGCGGCCGGGGCGCTGGTGGTCTGGGACCTGTGCCACAGCGCGGGCGCGCTGCCGGTGGGCCTCGACGCGCACGCGGCCGACTTCGCGGTCGGCTGCACGTACAAGTATCTGAACGGCGGCCCGGGTGCCCCCGCCTATCTGTACGTCCGCCGGGAGCTCCAGCCGCTCTTCGACTCTCCGCTGCCCGGCTGGAACTCGCACGCCGACCCGTTCTCCATGGCGGCCTCGTACGCTCCGGCGGACGGCGCCGTACGCGGCAGGGTCGGCACGCCGGACATTCTGTCCATGCTGGCACTGGAAGCGGCGCTGGAGGTCTGGGAGGGCGTGTCGATCGAGGCGGTACGGGAGAAGAGCCTCGCGCTGACGGATTTCTTCCTGGAGTGCGTGGAGCACCATGTGCCGCCCGGCGCGGTCGAGTCGGTCACCCCGGCCGCGCACGCGGAGCGCGGCAGCCAGGTCGCTTTGCGCTGCCGTGGGGCGGGCGAGGTGATGCGGGAACTGACGGCCCGCGGGGTCGTCGGCGACTACCGCCGCCCGGACGTCCTGCGCTTCGGCTTCACCCCGCTCTACACCTCCTTCGCGGACGTGGAACGCGCCGCGCGGGTCCTGGGGCAGGTCCTCACCACCGCGGACGGTAGGCTCTGACGGTGGCTGTGCCGCAGCCGGACGGCCCGCCTGCCGCGGCCGCCCCTGATCACTGCCCGGACCCGGCCGTGGCTCCGTCCGAGGCGCTGAGGCACTGTGCGGACGCGGCCGGGGCCGCCCCCGTGGGACCGGCCGCCGGGCCGGGCACGTGGCCTGGGCGCCGCCGGCGGCGCCGGGGAGGGGATTCTGGTACCGCGCAGGGGGCCGCTGCCGAACCCGAAGGAACAGGGGCGGCTCCAGCGGAGGCGGAGGCCGCCGCGGCTACCGAGGCGGCGGCCGTGCTGGGGCGGGCACCTGTGGCGCCGTACGCGACCCTCGTGTACGGCGCGCTGCGGGACCAGGTCGTCGACTTCTACGCTCCTCGTGGCGGACGGGGTCCCGTACCGCTGGTCGTCCTGCTGCACGGCGGTGCCTGGCGGTCGCCGTACGACCGTCGCCACATCTCGCCGTTCGCGGCGTACCTCGCCGGGTGCGGTCTCGCCGTCGCCTCGGTCGAGTACCGCCGCGGCCCGGACGACGCGGCGGACGGCCCCCCGTCCGGCGGCGGGGCCGGTACCGGGGGCGGGCCGAGGGCGGGCCGGTGGCCTGAGACGTTCGACGATGTCGCGCTGGCTGTCGACCACCTCCCGGCGCTCGTCGAGGAGTTGACGGCTGCGGGGACTGCCGGGGCTGCCGGGCGTATGGATGGTGCTGTTCGCGCCGAGGGTGCCGGTGGCGCGGACGGTGCCGGGC
>NZ_JBQQBW010000006.1:0-123737 GCF_052245415.1 Streptomyces sp. 8N706
GCAGGGCCTCGGTTGAGGGTGGTGGCGGGAGACGGGCGGGCGAGGGGGGCGGCCCGCAGGGCCTCGGTTGAGGGTGGTGGCGGGAGACGGGTGGGTGAGGGGGGCGGCCCGCAGGGCCTCGGTTGAGGGTGGTGGCGGGAGACGGGTGGGTGAGGGGGGCGGCCCGCAGGGCCTCGGTTGAGGGTGGTGGCGGGAGACGGGTGGGCGAATCGCGTGGACCGCGCCCGTCGAGTAGCGTGGCCGACCATGCGTCTCGTCATTGCCCGCTGCTCCGTGGACTACGCGGGCCGGCTCACCGCCCACCTCCCTCCGGCACCCCGTCTGATCCTTGTGAAGGCCGATGGCAGTGTGTCCATCCACGCGGACGACCGGGCCTACAAACCCCTCAACTGGATGTCCCCGCCGTGCACCCTCAAGGAGGGGGACGACAAGGTGTGGACGGTGGTGAACAAGGCGGGCGAGAAGCTCATCATCACCATGGAGGAGGTCCTGCACGACTCCTCGCACGAACTGGGCGTGGACCCCGGTCTGATCAAGGACGGCGTGGAAGCGCACCTCCAGGAACTGCTCGCGGACCGGATCGAAACCTTGGGCGAGGGCTACGCGCTGATTCGGCGTGAATACCCCACAGCCATCGGCCCGGTGGACATCCTGTGCCGGGATGCGGACGGTACGACGGTCGCCGTGGAGATCAAGCGACGTGGCGAGATCGACGGTGTGGAGCAGCTCACCCGCTATCTCGAACTCCTCAACCGGGACCCGCACCTGGCCCCGGTGAAGGGCGTCTTCGCCGCCCAGGAGATCAAGCCGCAGGCGCGGGTGCTCGCCACCGACCGCGGCATCGGCTGTGTCGTCCTCGACTACGACGGACTGCGCGGTATCGAGGACGACAAGCTCCGCCTCTTCTGACGGACCCGGCCCACCGGCACACCGCCCGGCCGCGCCGCGTCCCGCTACGGCCCCGGTCTCAGGTGATCGGGGCCGTACCCGTCTGCGAGCCGGACGCACCGGACGACGCGGTGGTGCCGCTGGTGCCGGGATCGCTGCCCTGCGGGCTGCTCGGCGCGGGGCCGCTGGCCGTGTCCGACGTACCGTCGCTCGGCGTCGCCGTCGGGGTCGAGGACGGGGACGGCGACGAAGACGTCGGGGGCCGGGACGTGCTCGGCGACGTCGGTGGCCGCGACGAGGGCGGCTTCGGCGACGACGGCGGCTTCGGCGGATCGTCCGGGTCGTCGGTCTCGTCCGGCCTCAACGGCCCGGGGGTGCCGCTGGTCGACGGCCTCCCGGACGGGGCCTCGCTCTCGGCCGGTCCGGACGGGGCCGCCGTCGCGGGGGCACCGCTCGCGCCCGGCTTCTGCGGTCGGCTGGTCGCGTCCTGCGTCGGGGGCTCGTCCGCGATGAGCCCGTTGCTGCCGTCGTCCTCGTCCGCCGTCTGCTCGGACTTCATCCTGCCCGGCGCCCCGTCGTCACCCCCCGAGGCAGCGCCCAGGGCGACCACGGTGCCGAGCACGGCCACGAGCAGTGCGCCCGCGCCCGCGGCGACCACATTGCGCCGGGCGCCGGTGAGGACCGTACGCCGGAGCCCCGTCAGCTTCCCGAGACCCGCCGGGCCCGGGCGACCGCTCTGCGGGGAGACCACGGTCATGGCCTCGGCCGCGGACCCGAGCACCGCAGTGACCCCGCCGGGCGGCGAAGCCGACGCGTCACTGCGCGCGTCCGATATCTCCTCGCCCGCGGTCGTCCGGCCACCGCCGGGCACGAACCCGCCGGACTTGTCGGCGACGAGCGCCAGCGCACGCCGGCCCGCGACCGCACCGCGCCGGTCCGCGAGAGCGCCCCGCAGCGCGATGGAGGCCTCCAGCTCGGCGCGGGCCCGCTCCACCTGTCCGGTGCACAGCGCCAGGGCACCCAAGTCGTGGTGGAAATACGCCTCTTCGGCGACCTCACCGGAGAGCCGGGCGGCTTCCTGGCCGTGCCGCAGCGTCCGCTCCCAGGCGCCCCAGTGCAGTGCTGCGGCGAACGCCGGCGCCGCCGTACGGGCCAGCAGTACGGCCGCGCTCGGGTGTCCGGCCTCCTCGCTGCCCATGAGCACCGACATCGCCGCGAGGATGGCGTCCCCCTCGGCCGCGACCCGCTCGGGGGTGACGGACGGGTGCCCGACCCACCAGGCGTAGTGCTGCGCCGCGGTGTGGGCGTACGCGGTCGCGTCATCGGCGTAACCGGCGGCCTCCAGTTGGGCCGCGGCACCGGCGGAGAGCCTGTACTGGGCTCCGACCGGGGTGAGCAGCCCGCAGGCCAGCAGCTCCCCGACCGAGGCGTCGGCATGGGTGTCCCCCACGAGTGCGGGCAGATGCGCCTGGTGCGGGCACGCGCCGCCGAGCGCGACGGCGAACCGCAGGGTGCTGCGGGCCGCTTCGCTGAGCCGGGAGGCGAGCAGGGCGGCCGGCGCCGCGGCCTCGGGGAGCGTCGGCAGCGGGGCGGCGGGCCCCTCCGCGGCGGGCGGTGTGTCGTCGGCCCGGTCGGCGGGTTCGCCGTGCTCATCGGCGGACTCCGGGTCATCGGACAGCGCGTCGCGCTGCCTGAGCAGCGCCGCGGCCTGGACGAAGCGCAGGGGCAGCCCCTCGGATTCGAACCACAGGTCCGCCGCCCACGCGGCCTCGTCCTCGGTGAGCGGGCGCTGCACGGCCCGCTCCAGCAGCTCCAGGCAGGCGGGGCGGGTGAGACCGGTGAGAAAGACCTCTTCGAGATGGGACTCGGCGGAGGGCGCGGCGACATCGGGCGTGGCGGAGAGGAGGAAGGCGCACTCGGGGGTGGCGTCGAGGAGTTCGTCCAGCGCGCTGCCGCCGAACTCGAGGTCGTCGAGGACCACGACGGCCCCGATCTGCTGGGCCGCCTCCAGCAGCTCCGCCCGCCCCGGCCGGTACAGCGGCGCGTGGTGGACGGTCGCGTAGAGCTCGTGGAGCAGATCGGTGGCCGTGCGGTGGTAGCCGGACAGCCGTACGAGGCCGTCGGGGGCGAGCTCGGCGCAGTCCCCGGCGACGGCGTCGAGAAGAGCGCTGCGGCCCGATCCCGAGGGGCCGGTGACCCGTACGGACCGGCCGCGGGAGAGCAGCCGTACGAGCCGCTCGCGCTCCTCCTGGCGCTCCAGGAGCGGCAGTTCGGGCGCGGCGGGACCGGCCGGTACGGGCGGCATGGCGGCCCGGCGCCTGGCGGCACGCCGCTCGGCGTCCGCCCGCTCGGGGCGCTCTCCTCCGGGCGCTCCCACCGGGGAGGCTCCCCCGGGCGGGCAGGGCTCGATCTCGCTGCCGTCAACGGGATTGACGGTCAGCAGATACTCGCCGGTCAAGACCTGGACGGTGCGGGCGGGCGCGGGCCCCCTCCCGCTGTCCCGCTCACCGGGCCCGAAGCCGGGTGTCAGGGGGTCCCGCGGCTGCCGCGGCGGATCTCCGCCGCGGTCGCGCCGCGCGTCGCGGCGATCGCTGTCGTGGCCGTACTCTTCCGGCCCCCGGTTGTTCGGGTCCATGATCAAAGCCCCCCAGTCCGGGTCGCGTACCGTCAAGCCTCCCGGCCTGTCCGCACGCTGTCCGTCGCTTCCGGTCCGGTGGTCCGTCGCGGTGTGCCCGTAGACGACGGCAACCGAACCCCGGACCTTCGCACAGTATCCAGGAAGAGGAGCGGCGCCACGCGGCCGGGAAGGTCACAGCTTTGTGAGGAATGGCGGCCGGTGTTCCCGGCCGGAGCTCCGGGCCCGATGCCGTCGGCCGCGAGTCCGGGCCGGCCGGAAACCCCCGGCCGTGCGCTCCGGCCCGGCCCGATTCCCGAGTCCATGGTTCCGGGCCCGGCCGGCCCCCGGGGCGTGTACTCCCGGTACTTCCCGGTACTTCCCGGCCTTGGCCGGGCCCCGGGCCGGTCAGACCCGGGGCAGCGACTCGGCTTCGATGCCGCCCTCGATGGCGAGGATGCGGTGCAGGCGGGTGGCCACCAGGAGGCGCTGCATCTGGGGCGGCACTCCCCGCAGGACCAGCCGGCGGTTGGCCCGGCCGGCCCGGCGGTGCGCACCCATGATCACCCCGAGTCCGGTGGCGTCCCAGGAGTCGAGTTCGGTCAGGTCGAGCACGAGGTCGCCCCGGCCGGAGTCGACGGCGGTGTGCAGGACCGTACGGGCGTCCGCCGCGCTGCGGACGTCGAGGCGGCCCCCGACGACCAGCTCGGCGTGGTCGCCCCTGATGTGCATATGCGCTCCCCGAATGTGGTGCGTGCGTGGTCAACGTCTACAGAACTGACTGCCTCTCACACGGCAAAGTTGCCGCCTGTAAGCGAACCGATACGGAATTCACCCCTTGGAGTGACCCCCCGAGGGTGACGGCGCATCAGTGCTTGTAGAAGCCCTGCCCGCTCTTACGGCCGATGTCACCGGCATCGACCATCCGGCGCATGCTCTCCGGAGGCGCGAACTTCTCGTCCTGCGTCTCCGTGTAGATGTTGCTGGTGGCGTGGAGCAGGATGTCCACACCGGTCAGGTCCGTCGTGGCGAGCGGCCCCATGGCGTGGCCGAAACCCAGCTTGCAGGCGATGTCGATGTCCTCGGCGGAGGCCACGCCGGACTCGTGCAGCTTGGCCGCCTCCACGACGAGCGCGGAGATGAGGCGGGTGGTGACGAAGCCGGCCACATCGCGGTTGACCACGATGCAGGTCTTGCCGATGCTCTCGGCGAACTCGCGGGCAGCGGCGAGGGTTTCGTCACTGGTCTTGTAGCCGCGGACGAGTTCGCACAGCTGCATCATCGGCACCGGCGAGAAGAAGTGGGTGCCGACGACCTTCTCCGGACGGCCGGTCACCGCCGCGATCTTGGTGATCGGGATGGCGGAGGTGTTGGAGGCGAGGACCGCGTCCTCCTTCACCAGGCCGTCGAGGGCACGGAAGATCTCCTGCTTGACCTCGATCTTCTCGAACACCGCCTCCACCACGATGTCCGCGTCGGCGACGGCGTCGAGATCGGTGCTGGTGCTGATACGAGCCAGGGCGGCCTCCGCCTTCTCGGCGTCGAGCTTGCCCTTGGAGACGAACTTGTCGTACGACGCCTTGATGCCGTCGGTGCCACGGGTCAGCGCCTGGTCGGTGACATCGCGCAGGACGACATCCCAACCCGCCTGGGCCGAGACCTGCGCGATACCGGCTCCCATGAGTCCGGCCCCGATGACGGCGAGCTTCCTGGCCACTCCTGCTCCCTCAACCCTGGAGTCCGGGGGGCACCCCCGGTAACCCTGCGAAAATTCAGCTCTCGGGCGGACCTTAGCGCTCGTGAGGGCCCACGGGGCCGGGAAGAGATGCGCGTCACGTCTCACATGACGGACATCACACGCCTGCGGGTCATTCGGCCGACCGGACTGCGTAGTTGAGGACCTTTTCGCCCAGCAGTTCCTCGACCTGGTCGAGTTTGTCCAGTACGGCTCGTGAGGCCTCGGCCGGCCGGAGCCCCTCGGACATCGCGCGCCGGACGCCACTCACGACCGTGCCGTTCAACCAGCCCAGCTGACCGGCCACGAGCTCCGGCATGGCGTCACCGGGCCCCGTGCCGGACTCCTCGCGCAGCGCCTGCTCCACGGCGTCGACGGCGCGCTGCTGTATCAGGTGGAGCCGGGCCACGAGCGCGGGTGACTCCCGCACCACCGTGGCGAACGCGGCGTACCCCTCGGTCAGGCCGATCGACGGCGAGACGGCCACGAGATCGTCGCGCAACCCGCGCAGCACCGCCCGGGCCGCGGACTCGCCCATGCGGCGGCCTCGCACCATGGCGGCGAGCCGGTCGACGACGGCGTCCTCCCGGTCGAAGAAGAGATCCTCCTTGGCCGGAAAGTAGTTGTAGACGGTGTTGACCGACACCTCGGCGGCCTCCGCGACCTCGGCGATCGTCACTGCGTCGAAGCTCCGCTCCATGAAGAGGCCGGTGGCCACATCCGAGATGTGCTGCCGGGTCTGCCGCTTCTTGCGCTCCCTCAGGCCTTCCGCCCTGACCGTCCCTGCCATGCCTCCATGCTAACTTCGCCGCACTCTCTTAAAACTTGGGGTCATTGCAAGTTTGCAGTGACTATGTTTTTCTGGGCTTCATGACCCCACCGATCCTGAGCACCATCGGACTTGCCCGGACGTTCCGTACGAAGCGCGGACCTGTGGAAGCCGTGCGCGGTGTCGACCTGACCGTCGAGCGGGGTGAGATCCTCGGCTTCCTCGGGCCCAACGGCGCGGGCAAGACCACCACGCTGCGGATGCTGACCACGCTCCTCCCACCGACCGGCGGCACGGCCTCCGTCGCCGGGCACGACCTCGTCGCGGACCCCGCCGCCGTACGCCGCCGCATCGGGTACGTCGCCCAGTCCGGCGGCGTCGATCCGACCGTCTCCGTACGCGAGGAACTCATCACCCAGGGACGGCTGCACCGGCTCCCCCGGGGCGCGGCCGAGCAGCGCGCGACCGTACTGGCTGGGGACCTCGGCCTCACCGAGGTGCTGGACCGTCCCTGCGCCGCGCTCTCCGGCGGCCAGCGGCGGCGGCTCGACATCGCCATGGGCCTCACCCATCGTCCGGAGCTGCTCTTCCTGGACGAGCCGACCACCGGCCTCGATCCGGGCAGCCGGGCCGACTTGTGGGACCTGGTCCGGCGGATCCGGTCCGAGCACGACACGACCGTCTTCCTCACCACCCACTACCTGGACGAGGCCGACGCCCTGGCCGACCGGCTCGTCGTCGTGGACGGGGGCCGGGTCGTCGCCGAGGGCACGTCCGAGGAACTGAAGACCCGGTACGCGGGCTCACCGGAGGCGACCCTTCAGGACGCGTTCCTCGCGATCACCGGCCGCTGCGCGGCGCCACGGGACCGAGCCCCCGTGGCCATCTGAATTCTCCGCTGCCATCCGACCGGGAGCCCCTTATGACCTCTGTCCTGTCCGACACCGCGATCCTCTTCGGCCGCTATCAGCGCCGGACCCTGGCCTCGAAGCCCATGATGTTCTTCGGTGCGCTGATGCCTCTGCTCTATCTGGTCTTCTTCGGCCCGCTCCTCCAGGACCTGCCGCTCGGAGCCCGGGGTGACTCCTGGCAGGTGCTCGTCCCCGGACTGCTCGTCCAACTCGCCCTGTTCAGCGCCGGGTTCGCCGGATTCGGCGTGCTCATCGAGAAGCAGCACGGCGTCATCGAGCGGATGAGGGTCACTCCGGTCAGCCGGATGGCCCTGCTGCTGGGCCGGGTGTCGTGCGATGTCTGCGTCCTGCTCCTGCAGTCACTGCTGCTGGTGCTGGTGGCACTCGCGTTCGGGCTGCGGGCCCCGCTGCCCGGCATCCTCATCGGCTTCGCCTTCGTCGCCGTACTGACGCTCTCGCTGGCGTCCCTGTCCTACGCCGTGGCTCTGCGGGCCCGTACCCCGCAGGAGTTCGCTCCGGTCATCAACACCGTCAACATGCCGGCGGTGCTGCTCTCCGGGGTGCTGCTCCCCATGGCACTGGCGCCCGCCTGGCTGGATGCCGTCTCGCACTTCGTGCCGTTCCGCTACCTCGTGGACGCCGTACGGGCGGGGTTCGTCGGCGAGTACACGGGCGCCACCATGCTGTACGGCGTTCTGGCGGCCGCCGCGCTGGCCGCCGTCTCCGTGACCGTCGGCACACGAGTCTTCCGCCGGGCCGGGGCATAGGCTCGCCTCATGGTCAATCTGACGCGCATCTACACCCGCACCGGGGACGACGGTACGACCGCCCTCGGCGATATGAGCCGCACCGTGAAGACGGACTCGCGGATCGCCGCGTACGCCGACGCGAACGAGGCCAACGCGGCGATCGGCGTGGCCATCGCCCTCGGGCAGCTGTCCGAGGAGGTCGTGAAGGTCCTCGTCCGGGTCCAGAACGACCTGTTCGACGTGGGCGCCGACCTGGCCACTCCGGTGGTCGAGGAGCCGGAGTACCCGCCGCTGCGCGTCGAGCAGTCCTATATCGACAAGCTGGAGGCGGACTGCGACCGCTTCCTGGCCGATCTGGAGAAGCTGCGCAGCTTCATCCTGCCGGGCGGCACACCCGGCGCGGCGCTGCTGCACCAGGCGTGCACGGTCGTACGGCGGGCCGAGCGGTCCACCTGGTCGGCGCTGGAGCGGCACGCCGACATCATGAACCCGCTCACCGCGACGTACCTCAACCGGCTGTCCGACCTCCTGTTCATCCTCGCGAGGACGGCGAACAAGGAGCTCGGCGACGTGCTGTGGGTACCCGGCGAAAACCGCTGACGGCTCGGTCCGCGGTCAACGCCGGGACTGCAGCCGCTCCCGGGGCCGTTCCGTGTCCTGCGGCGCGGCCCCGGCGGGGGCCTCCTTCGGCCAGAGCGTGTAGCTGACGGCGATGACCAGGTTGATGCCGATCACCCAGAGCATTTTCGTCTGCCACGCCCGCAGGGAGCCGGTGTCCCCGTCATTCCCGACGTAGAGGATCGCGCCCTGGAGCAGCCCCATGCCGTCTTCGGCGCGCTGCGCGCGGGGGCGTCGGGCTTTCTGCTGAAGGACAGCGACGCGGCGGGGCTCATCGAGAGCGTACGGACCGTGGCCCGCGGGGACGGCATGATCGCACCCGCCGTGACGCGCCGTCTGATCGCGGAGTTCGCCGCACCCAGGACCGTACGGGCACCGGAGGCAGCCGATCCGGCGGTACTGGACACGCTGACCCGGCGGGAGCGCGAGGTGCTGGGTTGCATCGGCGAGGGCCTGTCGAACGCGGAGATCGCCACCCGGCTGGCGATGGCGGAGGCCACGGTGAAGAGTCATGTGAGCCGGCTGCTGGCCAAGCTGGACCTGCGCAGCCGGGTGCAGGCGGCCGTCCTGGCGCGGGAGTTGGGCGTCGGCCGCTGAGAGGGCCTGGCGACGCGGACACGGAAGACCGGCCACGCGAAGAAGACACTCCGCCGGCGGACCTCCCCCCAACGGGGCCTGTTATTCAGGCCACATTGACTCTCTGGCCCGGTGGCGCCGCTTCGAGCCAGGCGAGGAAGCCCGTCAGCGCGTCCTCGCTCATGGCGAGTTCAAGGTGGGTGCCGCGGTGCAGACAGCGCAGGACGATGGCGTCCGACAGCAGCGCCAATTCCTCCTCGCCCTGCGGAGTGCGGCGCGAGAGGACCTCGATCGCGGATCGCTCCAGGACGCGGCGCGGACGCGGGGCGTAGGAGAACACCCGGAACCACTCGACCCGGTCACCGTTGTAGCGCGCGACCCCGTACACCCAGCCCTTGCCGCTGGGCTCGGGGTCCGGCGCACCGGCCTCGGTGGTGCCCGCGCTCACCTGCACGTTCCAGCGCAGACTGCAGTCGAACGTGCCGCCCGAGCGCTGGATCAGTCTGCGGCGCAGCCCGAAGACGAACAGTCCCAGCAGCACCAGCGCGATGACCACGCCGCTCACCAGCAGTGCGAGGAACATCTACACCGACCTCCTCGCCTCTTCTAGCCGGACGACCAGTATGACCTCAGGATCTGCCTCAGCCGCGGACTGCCCTGGAGTATTCCAGCGCGGTCCGCGGCTGTGGGGGCGCCCCCCCGGGGGCCTCTCCCAGCGATCGCCGGGGGAGGATTCCGGAGGGCGTGTGTCGTGTCTCCGGGCGGGTCAGCGGTGGCCCGTTGCCGCTACCAGCCGGACCTCCGCACGCCGCTCCGCGGCGGCGTCCGTGTCCGACTTCGCTCGCTCCAGGGCCCGCTCCGCACGGGCGACATCGATCTCGTCCGCCAGCTCCGCGATCTCGGCCAGCAGCGAGAGCTTGTTGTCGGCGAACGAGATGAATCCGCCGTGCACCGCCGCGACGACAGTACCGCCGTCACTCGTACGGATGGTGATCGGGCCGGACTCCAGCACACCGAGCAGCGGCTGGTGGCCGGGCATGACGCCGATGTCACCCGATGTGGTACGTGCGACGACCAGGGTGGCCTCGCCGGACCAGACACTGCGGTCCGCGGCGACCAGCTCGACGTGCAGCTCAGCAGCCAACGTGGCTCCTCGGGTCTCCACCTGCCGTGGCAGGTGTCCAGTAAAAGACTGGGGTGTCAAGAATAACGGGCGCGGATGTCAGGGGCGGGGCGGCCCCGCCCCTGACATCGTCGAGCACGGGGCTCAGGAGACGCCCAGCTCCTTGGCCTTCGCCTTCAGGTCGTCCAGGCCACCGCACATGAAGAACGCCTGCTCGGGGAAGTGGTCGTACTCACCGTCGGCGATCGCGTTGAACGCGGCGACCGACTCGTCCAGCGAGACGTCCGATCCGTCGAGACCGGTGAACTGCTTCGCCGCGTGGGTGTTCTGCGACAGGAAGCGCTCGATACGACGGGCGCGGTGGACGACCAGCTTGTCCTCCTCGCCGAGCTCGTCGATACCGAGGATCGCGATGATGTCCTGGAGGTCCTTGTACTTCTGCAGGATCCCCTTGACGCGCGAGGCGCAGTCGTAGTGGTCCTGCGAGATGTAGCGCGGGTCCAGGATGCGGGACGTCGAGTCCAGCGGGTCCACCGCCGGGTAGATGCCCTTCTCCGAGATCGGCCGGGAGAGCACCGTCGTCGCGTCGAGGTGCGCGAAGGTGGTCGCCGGAGCCGGGTCGGTCAGGTCGTCCGCCGGCACGTAGATCGCCTGCATCGAGGTGATCGAGTGACCGCGGGTCGAGGTGATGCGCTCCTGCAGGAGGCCCATCTCGTCCGCGAGGTTCGGCTGGTAGCCCACCGCGGACGGCATACGGCCGAGCAGGGTGGACACCTCGGAACCGGCCTGGGTGAAGCGGAAGATGTTGTCGATGAAGAACAGCACGTCCTGCTTCTGCACATCGCGGAAGTACTCCGCCATGGTCAGACCGGCCAGCGCGACCCGGAGACGGGTGCCCGGGGGCTCGTCCATCTGGCCGAAGACCAGCGCGGTCTTGTCCAGAACACCGGACTCGTCCATCTCCTGGATGAGGTCGTTGCCCTCACGCGTACGCTCACCGACACCGGCGAACACGGAAACGCCCTCGTGCAGCTTGGCCACACGCATGATCATTTCCTGGATGAGGACGGTCTTGCCGACGCCCGCACCACCGAACAGACCGATCTTGCCGCCCTTGACGTACGGGGTCAGCAGGTCGACGACCTTCAGGCCGGTCTCGAACATCTCGGTCTTGGACTCGAGCTGGTCGAAGGCCGGGGCCTTGCGGTGGATCGGCCAGCGCTCGGTGATCTGGCTCTCGGCCTCCGGCTCGTTCAGGATCTGGCCGAGCGTGTTGAAGACCTTGCCCTTGGTGATGTCACCGACCGGCACGGTGATGCCGGCGCCGGTGTCGGTCACCGCGGCCTGGCGGACCAGACCGTCGGTGGGCTGCATCGAGATCGCGCGGACGAGGCCCTCACCGAGGTGCTGGGCCACCTCGAGGGTCAGCATCTTGAGCTTCCCCTCCTCGGCCGGGTCGGCGACCTCGACGGTCAGCGCGTTGTAGATTTCCGGCATCGCGTCGACGGGGAACTCCACGTCGACGACGGGGCCGATGACCCGCGCGACGCGGCCGGTCGCCGTGGCCGTCTCAACAGTGGTGGTCATAGTTGTCAGTCACTCCCCGCGGTCGCGTCGGCCAGGGCGCTCGCGCCACCGACGATCTCGCTGATTTCCTGGGTGATGTCGGCCTGGCGGGCCGCGTTGGCAAGCCGCGTGAGCGACTTGATGAGCTCTTCGGCGTTGTCGGTCGCCGACTTCATCGCACGGCGGCGGGCGGCGTGCTCGGAAGCGGCCGACTGCAGCAGAGCGTTGTAGATCCGGCTCTCGACGTACCGCGGCAGCAGGGCGTCGAGAACGTCCTCCGCCGACGGCTCGAAGTCGAACAGCGGAAGGATCTGGTCTTTGCCGCCCTCCTCCTTGGCCGTCTCGTCGAGGGTGAGGGGCAGCAGCCGGTCGTCGATCGGCGACTGCGTCATCATCGACACGAACTCGGTGAAGACGATGTGCAGCTCGTCGACCCCGCCCTCGGCCGTGTCCGTGACGACGGCCTCGATCAGCGGAGCGGCGACCCTCTTGGCGTCCGCGTACGTCGGACTGTCGGTGAAGCCCGTCCAGGATTCCGCGATCCTGCGCTCACGGAAGCTGTAGTAGGCCACACCCTTGCGTCCGACGATGTACGGGACGACCTCCTTGCCCTGGGCGGTGAGCCGCTCGGTGAGCGCCTCGGCCGCCTTGATGGCGTTGGAGGAGTAGCCGCCGGCCAGACCGCGGTCGCTCGTGACGAGCAGCACCGCGGCGCGGACGGGGCTGTCCACCTCGGTGGTCAGCGGGTGCTTGGCGTTGGAGCCGGTCGCCACCGCCGTGACCGCCCGGGTCAGCTCACTCGCGTACGGCGTGGAGGCCGCCACCTGGCGCTGCGCCTTGACGATGCGCGAGGCAGCGATCATCTCCATCGCCTTAGTGATCTTCTTCGTGGCGGAGACGGACTTGATGCGGCGCTTGTATACCCGAATCTGGGCGCCCATGCTCAGCCCTCACCCAGGAGCTTGCCGTCCGAGGTCTCGAACTGCTTCTTGAAGCTCGCGACCGCGTCGGCCAGCGCCTGCAGCGTGTCGTCGGACATCTTCCCGCCCTCGCGAATGCTGGTCAGCAGACCCTTGTGCTCGCGGTGCAGGTAGTCGAGGAGCTCCCGCTCGAAGCGCCGGATGTCCTCGACCGGCACGTCGTCCATCTTGCCGGTGGTACCGGACCAGATGGAGACGACCTGGTCCTCGGTGGAGTACGGCGCGTACTGGCCCTGCTTCAGCAGCTCGACCATGCGCTTACCGCGCTCCAGGGAGGCCTTGGAGGCCGCGTCCAGGTCGGAACCGAAGGCGGCGAACGCCTCCAGCTCGCGGTACTGGGCGAGGTCCACACGGAGCCGGCCGGAGACCTGCCGGATGGCCCTGTGCTGGGCGGAGCCACCGACACGGGAGACGGAGATACCGACGTTCAGCGCCGGGCGCTGACCCGCGTTGAACAGGTCCGACTCCAGGAAGCACTGGCCGTCGGTGATGGAGATGACGTTGGTCGGAATGAACGCCGACACGTCGTTGGCCTTGGTCTCGACGATCGGCAGACCGGTCATCGAGCCCTTGCCCATCTCATCGGAGAGCTTGGCGCAGCGCTCCAGCAGACGCGAGTGCAGGTAGAAGACGTCACCCGGGTAGGCCTCACGGCCCGGCGGGCGGCGCAGCAGCAGGGAGACGGCGCGGTAGGCATCGGCCTGCTTCGACAGGTCGTCGAAGACGATCAGGACGTGCTTGCCCTGGTACATCCAGTGCTGGCCGATGGCCGAGCCGGTGTACGGGGCCAGGTACTTGAAGCCGGCCGGGTCGGACGCCGGGGCCGCGACGATCGTCGTGTACTCCAGGGCGCCGGCCTCCTCCAGCGCGCCGCGCACGGACGCGATGGTGGAACCCTTCTGGCCGACCGCGACGTAGATGCAGCGGACCTGCTTGTCGGGGTCGCCGGAGCGCCAGTTGTCACGCTGGTTGATGATCGTGTCGATCGCCAGCGCGGTCTTGCCGGTCTGCCGGTCGCCGATGATCAGCTGACGCTGGCCGCGGCCGATCGGGGTCATCGCGTCGACGGCCTTGAGGCCGGTCTCCATCGGCTCATGGACCGACTTACGGACCATGACGCCGGGAGCCTGCAGCTCGAGGGCGCGACGACCTTCGGTCTCGATCTCGCCGAGACCGTCGATCGGGTTACCCAGCGGGTCGACGACGCGACCCAGGTACCCCTCGCCGACGGCGACGGACAGGACCTCACCGGTGCGCGTGACCGGCTGGCCCTCCTCGATACCGCTGAACTCGCCGAGGACGACCGCACCGATCTCGCGCTCCTCGAGGTTGAGGGCGAGACCGAGGGTTCCGTCCTCGAACTTCAGCAGCTCGTTCGCCATGGCCGAGGGAAGACCCTCGACCTTCGCGATGCCGTCGCCGGCAACGCTGACCGTACCGACCTCCTCGCGCGAGGCCGCGTCCGGCTTGTACGCCTGGACAAAGTTCTCCAGCGCGTCCCGGATCTCCTCCGGCCGGATCGTGAGCTCCGCCATCTGGGTTCCCTGCTCTCCTTGTTGGGCCCGAAGTGTTCTCTGGGGGGTACGGGGGTGTCACCCCCCGAGATGTCACTGCGACTACGGCCCAACTCGGGCCGCTAACAGTACGTTTCTTCAGCTGCTTTTGAGTTGGTGGCCGGTCAGCCGGCCATCCGCCGGGTCGCCTCTTCGAGGCGGTCCGCGATGGTCCCGGTGATGACCTCGTCGCCGACGCGAACCTTGATCCCGCCGAGGACCTCGGGGTCCACGTCGAGGTTCAGGTGCATCTGCCGGCCGTACAGCTTCGCCAGAGCGGCACCGAGGCGCTGCTTCTGCCGGTCGCTGAGCGGCACTGCCGAGATGACGACCGCGACCGTACGGTCCCGGCGCTCCGCGGCGAGCTTGGAGAGGGCGTCGAGCCCTCCTTCCAGGCTACGGCCCCGCGGATGTGTCACAAGGCGCACCACGAGCCGCTCGGTGACCGGGTTGGCCCGGCCGCCCAGCAGGCTGCGCAGCAGCTCGGCCTTGGCCGACGGGGTCGCGATCCGGTCGGTCAGCGCGGCGCGCAGCTCCGGCGAGGAGGAGACGATCCGGCCGAACCGGAACAGCTCGTCCTCGACGTCGTCGAGCGCACCACTCCGCTGGGCCGCGACCAGGTCGGCGATGTCCGCCAGCTCCTCGGTCGCGTCCACCAGGTCGCGGGAGCGCGACCAGCGGGCGCGGACCATGCCGGAGAGCAGATCGACGGTCTCGCCGCCCACCTGGTCGCCCAGCAGGCGCGCCGCCAGCTCCGCCTTGGCGTCACCGGGCTGCGCCGGGTCGGTGAGGACCCGACGCAGCGACACCTCGCGGTCGAGCAGCCTCGTGACGGCGGCCAGCTCCTCGGCGAGCTTCGCCGCGTCGACGGACGTGTTGTCCGTCAGCGCGTCGAGACGCTCACGCGCGGAGGCCAGTGCCTCGCGGCTCGCTCCATTCATCGGGCGGCCCCAGTCGACTCTGCCTTCTCCTCGAGCTCGTCGAGGAAGCGGTCGATGGTGCGGCTCTGCCGGGCGACGTCCTCGAGGGACTCGCCGACGAGCTTGCCGGCCAGATCGGTGGCGAGCTTGCCCACGTCCTGGCGCAGCGCCTGAGCGGCTTGCTTGCGGTCGGCCTCGATCTGGGTGTGACCTGCGGCGATGATCTCCTCACGCTGCCGCTGGCCTTCCGCACGCATCTCGGCGATGAGCGCGGCACCCTGCTCCTGCGCCTCCTGGCGCAGACGCGCGGCCTCGTGCCGGGCCTCGGAGAGCTGAGCCTTGTACTGCTCGAGCACGTCCTGGGCCTCGGTCTGGGCCGCCTCGGCCTTCTCGATCCCGCCCTCGATCGCCTCGCGGCGCTGCTCCAGAACCTTGTTGATGTTCGGGAGGAGCTTCTTGGCGAGGAAGAGGAAGACGATCGCGAAGGCGATCAGACCGATGACGACCTCTGGGAGCTCCGGGAGAAGCGGGTTCTGGGCCTCCCCCTCTTGCGCCAGCTGCAGGGCGATCACATCAGTGCCTTTCGTCGAATCGGGCAGTGCGTATGCCGCGATTACTTCGTCACCGGGTAGACGAACGGCATGACCAGACCGATCAGGGCGAGCGCCTCACAGAGAACGAAGCCGAGAATCTGGTTCGCACGGATCAGTCCGGCTGCCTCGGGCTGGCGGGCCAGCGCCTGGGTGCCGTTACCGAAAATGATGCCGACGCCCACGCCGGGGCCGATGGCTGCAAGGCCGTAGCCGATCGAACCGAGGTTGCCTTCGAGGTTGACCGCGGCGAGGGTCTGGAGAGCGGACATGCCGTTTCTTCCTTCTCTTTCACGGACCGGTGGGGGTTGGCCACCGGACGACTGTCGGTATGAGTCCTGGCTGCTCAGTGGTGCTCGGCGAGAGCGCCCTGAATGTAGTTGGAGGCCAGGAGGATGAAGACGTACGCCTGCAGCGCCTGGATGAACAGCTCGAAGGCCGTCAGCAGGATGACCATGACGAACGAGACGCTGGCGTAGGCGATGCCGATGCCGTTGAGCAGGTACCAGCTGGCGATCGTGAAGATCAGCAGCAGCACGTGCCCGGCGAACATGTTGGCGAAGAGCCGGACCGCATGCGTGAACGGCCGGATGAGCAGATTCGAGAAGACCTCGATCAGCATGACGACCGGGAGCACCGGCCCCAGCGACTTGTCGTAACCGGAGATGTTTTTCCAGCCACCGACAAAGCCGTGGCGCTTGAAGGTCAGGCTGACCCACAGGACATAGACGATGGCGGCGAGCGCGGCCGGGAACCCGATGACCGAGGGCACGGGGAACTGGGCGAGGGGAATGATCGCCCAGATATTCATGATCCAGATGAAGAAGAAAAGCGAGACCATGAGCGGGACGTACTTTTCGCCCTCACGCTTGCCGAGCGTCTCGTAGACCACGCCACGGCGCACAAAGTCATAGCCCGCCTCGCCCACCATCTGCAGCTTGCCGGGGATCACCTTCGGCTTGTTGAAGGCGGCCCAGAAGAACCCGATCACGACGATCGTGCTCAGCGCCGCCAGCAGCATCGGCTTGTTCAGCTCGACGCCGCCGATGGTGGCGATCGGCTCGAAGACGAACGAGTGCAGGCCGGGGGCCGGGAAGCCGCATCCCTCAAAGATGTGGCAATCGGTCTCGAAGGCGAGCATCTGGTCAGCACTCACCGCGAGCTCCTTCAGCGTGGCGCATAGGTACGGCAACCTCGTTGTGTCGGCGCGGCACGCAGCCGCGGTTCGGCACTGGACTGGTCTAACGAATGTGAGGACGGCGGCTGGTCGGCGCTGAGCCGAGTGGCCTGCCAGGCATCAGCTGCATGGGCTGCCGGTTCCGTCCCGTTGAACTCGGGAACTCAGCCGCCTGCGCCAGCAATGCCGCAGTTGACACGGGACGATAGCAGGCGGTCCTGCCCATGCTTATTCCGGCCCTACGGGTCATACCGCCGACCCCGCACGCTCGGACTTCTCGGGCTCATGCGACTCGGGCTGAACGTAGAGAACTTTGGCCTTCATATGGGCACGAGCTTGGGCGGCGACCCAGATGAGGGTCGTCACCAGCAAGGTGAGGCCAAATGCCTGCACATTGAACAGGGTTGTGTTCTTGAACACCGCCAGGAAGACGGCGAGCAACAAAACCTGCGTTGTGTAAAGCAACAGACCCATGATCTGGAAGAGCTGCGGCAAGGATCGGGCGGTCCGCTGCAGTACCACGACCCCGAGCCCCATGAAGAGCATTACCAGTAGCGCACCGAACGCCGCGCCGATCGCCCCCTTGCCGCCGGCGAGCACGGCGCTGACAACGACGGCGATCACGCCGACGGCAGCCGTGGGCACGGCGGTATGGAGGAGCATTCGGACGTCATTGTCAGGCATGGCGGCAACTCCGGCGGGAGACGGGGGCACGAGTGTCGTCATGGACGAGCGTAGGGCCCGGCTGAGGGTGCACCTCGCACCCAAGGGCCGTCGCGGTGCGGCCCCTCGGCTCTGGCGCCGGGTTTAGTGAACGGTATCACAAACTATTTGATGAGGTCTTTACCTACATCGTGTGCTACCCGTCACACATTCGAGCTAACCGCTGCACCGATGAGCTGACCGTCGGCGGAATGTCTGCTATAGGGGCTGATATCCGGCTCCTGAGCCCCTACCAATGGCGGGAACGGGCACCGATCGCGGTCGCGCCATTGGCCCGGGCGGCGATCGTCGTGGTGGCCTTCACACCGGCGGGCACCGGAGCGAGATCGTCCTCTCCTACCTGTTCGGGGAGCCCTTCCCCCGCACCGGGCCGGTCTCCGGCCCCCGGCCACTCACCCGTCGGCTGCTCACCCGTCGTCGGCTGCTGAGGCGTGCCGGACAGCGCCGGTGCAGCCGTCGAGGCCGGCGTGGCGCTGCGGTAGCGCGGCGGGAGGAAGGACTCCGCCCAGCGCGGTGCTCGCGGGGAGAAGCGCGGCATCAGCAGGAGCACCAGGCCCAGTGCGCTCAGGGCCATGATCAGGAGCAGGATCCACACACTGGCCGAGTTGACCGAGTACGCGACGGCCCCGAAGGCGATCAGCGCCGACCAGAAGTACATGATCAGGACCGCGCGGCTGTGCGAGTGGCCGATCTCCAGCAGCCGGTGGTGCAGATGCCCGCGGTCGGCGACGAACGGCGACTGGCCCTTCCACGTACGGCGGACGATCGCCAGGACGAGGTCGGCGACCGGGACCATCAGTACGGTCAGCGGCAGCAGCAGCGGGATGTAGACCGGCACCGTCGCGTGGACGGCGGCCCGCTCCGAGCCCGTGAAGAGCTTCAGCGCGTCGGGGTCCACCTGGCCGGTGATGGAAATCGCACCCGCCGCGAGCACCAGGCCGATCAGCATGGAGCCGGAGTCGCCCATGAAGATCCGCGCCGGATGCATGTTGTGCGGCAGGAAGCCGATGCACATGCCCATCAGGATCGCCGCGAAGAGCGTCGCCGGTGCGGCCGCCTCGAGTCCGTACCCGAACCACATCCGGTACGCGTACATGAAGAACGCCGCCGCCGCGATGCAGACCATGCCGGAGGCCAGGCCGTCCAGGCCGTCCACGAAGTTGACCGCGTTGATGGTGATGACGACCAGCGCGACCGTGAGCAGCGTCCCCTGCATCGATGTGAGCGCGACCGACCCCACTCCGGGCACCGGGATCCACAGGATCGTCAGCCCCTGTATGACCATCACGCCCGCGGCGATCATCTGTCCGCCGAGCTTGATCAGCGCGTCCACGCCCCACTTGTCGTCGAGCACGCCCAGCAGCCAGATCAGCGCGGCGCCGGAGAGCAGCGCGCGTGGCTCGTTGGACAGTTCGAACACCTTGCGGACGTCGGCCAGATGCGCGGCGACCAGCAGACCGGCGCACAGCCCGCCGAACATGGCGATGCCGCCGAGCCGCGGTGTCGGCTCGCGGTGCACATCACGGGCACGGATCTCCGGCATCGCACCGGCCGCGATGGCGAACTTTCGCACCGGGCCGGTGAGGAGATAAGTGACCGCGGCCGTGACGCACAGCGTCAGCAGGTATTCACGCACGGGCTGCCCCAGGGGTATCGCTGGCCATCTCAGCCCCACACCCTAGCTTCTCGGCGCGGCGCGCCGGTGCGGGCGATCAGGCGGGCACACGGTGGAGGACACCCTCGGTGCTGAGACGGTTCCACGGCCCCTCCGCTACTCGGTACGCGTCAGGGGATACGGGGGAAAGGCACTCGCCAGTTCAGTCGCCCCCTCACGCGCCCCCGGGTCCTCCCGCAGTGCCGCCCCCACCAGCTTCGCGATCCGCGTCATCTCGCCCTCCCCCATGCCCTGGGTGGTGACCGCCGCGCTGCCCAGCCGGATGCCCGTCGCCGGTGCGGGCGGTGCGGCGCCGTGCGGCAGGGCACAGGTGTCGAGGACCACACGCGCGGCGGCGCAGCGGCCCCGGGCCGTACGCCCGTCCAGGCCCAGCGGAGCGACATCCGCGCAGATGAGATGCGTGTCGGTGCCCCCGGTGGCGAGCGCCAGCCCTTCCGCCGCCAGCCCTTCGGCGAGAATCCGCGCGTTGGCCGTCACCTGGTGCGCGTAGGCGGCGAAGGCCGGGGTCGCGGCCAAGGCCACGGCCTTGGCCGCGATGGTGTGCATCTGGGCGCCGCCCTGGGTGAAGGGGAAGACAGCCCGGTCGATTCGCTCGGCGAGATCGGCTCCGCAGAGGATCAGGCCGCCGCGGGGCCCGCGCAGCACCTTGTGGGTGGTGGCGCACACCACATCGGCGTACGGCACCGGGCTGGGCGCCACTCCCCCGGCGACCAGTCCGATGGGGTGCGCGGCGTCGGCGATCAGATACGCGCCGACGTCGTCGGCGATGTCCCGGAAGAGGGCGTAGTCGGGATGGCGCGGATAGGAGATCGAGCCGCACACCACGGCCTTGGGGCGGTGCCGGCGGGCCAGGGCGCGGACCTCGTCGTAGTCGATCAGGCCGCCGTGCTCGGGGTGGTCGGGCGGGTGGACGCCGTATCCGACGAAGTCGAACCACCGGCCGGAGAAGTTCGCGGGCGAGCCATGGGTGAGATGCCCGCCCTGCGGCAGGGCCATGGCGAGCACGGTGTCCCCGGGCCGCAGCAGGGCGGCGTACGCGGCGAGGACCGCCGAGGAGCCCGAGTGCGGCTGGACGTTGGCGTGATGGGCGCCGAAGAGCGTGGTGGCCCGCTCGACGGCGAGCCGTTCGGCGAGGTCGACCAGCTCGCAGCCGCCGTGGTGGCGGGCGCCCGGGTAGCCCTCGGCGTACTTGTTGGCGAGGGGGGAGCCCAGCGCCGCGAGCACCGCGGGAGAGGTGAAGTTCTCCGCCGCGATCAGCTGGAGGCCGGCTGACTGGCGTTCGAGTTCGGCGAGCAGCAGCCCGGCGAGTTCGGGGTCCTGGCGGCGCAGCGCGTCGAAGTCCGGGCCCCAGTGAGTGCGTGTCGTATCCGCGGTGCTGACCGGCATGGCTGACTCCGGGCATCGGTGGTGGTCCTGCCAATGTAGGACCGCGGCGATGAGGCCGCAGGTGCTCAGCGGCTCCCGTGCACCGGTTCGGCCACTGCCGTTCGTCCCCTCGTGTGCTCAGGCCTCGCCCCTCGTTTGCTCGGGCCTCGCCCCTCCTGCACTCGGGTCTCGTCCCTGCTGCGCTCGTGACCCGCACTCGTGCGGGCGCGCTCAAACGTTCCCCCGCCCCTGGGTGGCCCGGCCGTTCAGGTCTTCGCGGGGACGCCCGTGAGGGCCGTGACGACCGGGTCCAGGGCCTGGTGGATCTCGTCGCCGATGCTGCGGAAGAAGGTGATGGGCGCGCCGTACGGGTCGTAGACCTCGTCCGCGTCCGGGCTGGGGGCCAGCAGCCAGCCGCGCAGTGCCGCCGCGGCCCGCACCAGGGAGCGTGCGCGGTCGACGACGGCGCCCGCGGGCTCCGGGTCCGGCAGCGTCGCCGGGTCTATGGCCCGGACGAGGCGGGTGAACTCCTTCAGCGTGAAGGTGCGCAGGCCCGCGGAGTGCCCCATGGAGATCACCTGGGCCCGGTGGTCGCGGGTCGCGGTCAGCACCAGATCGGCGCGGATGACGTGCTCGTCGAGGAGCTCGCGGCCGACGAAGCCGGCCGGGTCCGCGCCGAAGTCGCTGAGTACGGTCGCCGCGTGCGCCTCCATCGGGGCGCCCTCATGCCCCCAGGTGCCCGCGCTCTCCACGATCAGCCCCCTCGTCCCGCGGTGGTCCGGCGGCTCGCCGAGGCGGTCCGCGAGGGCATGCCGGGTCAGCCGCTCGGTGATCGGCGAGCGGCAGACGTTGCCGGTGCTGACGTGGAGGATGCGGAAGGTGTCCCGGGAGGCGCCGGTGCCGTCCGCGCGGAGGACATCCCGGTCCGCTATGCCACGCCCCTCAGGGGCGGTCAATTGGCCACCTCGAGGTCGGGTACGACCTCCCGGAGCTGCTCGGCGCTCAGCGCGCCCGCACGCAGCAGCACCGGCACCTTGCCGGTGACATCGACGATCGAGGACGGCACGGCGGCGGGGGTGGGGCCCCCGTCGAGGTAGACGGATACCGAGTCGCCGAGCATCTCCTGCGCGGCATCGCAGTCCTGCGGGGCGGGATGCCCCGTGAGGTTGGCGCTGGAGACCGCCATCGGGCCGACCTCGGTCAGCAGCTCGATGGCGACCGGGTGCAGGGGCATCCGTACGGCGACGGTGCCCCGGGTCTCCCCCAGGTCCCACTGCAGCGACGGCTGGTGCCGGGCGACGAGGGTCAGCGCGCCCGGCCAGAAGGCGTCGACGAGCTCCCAGGCCTGCTCGGAGAAGTCGGTGACCAGCCCGTGCAGGGTGTTCGGGGAGCCGACGAGGACGGGCGAGGGCATGGCGCGGCCCCGGCCCTTCGCGGCCAGGAGGTCACCCACGGCCTCGGAGCTGAAGGCATCCGCACCGATGCCGTAGACGGTGTCCGTGGGCAACACGACCAGTTCGCCGCGGCGGACGGCGGAGGCGGCTTCACGCAGACCGGTCGTGCGGTCGGTCGCGTCGGTGCAGTCGTAACGCCGGGCCATGGTTAACGGGCCTCCCTGTTCCGGGGCTCCTGCTGGGTCTTCTGTCGGTGCGCCGCTGTCACGGCGCGGGGTGCGGTCACGGGGTGGCCCGGCGGGCCGTGGCGAACCGCGGCCGGTTGTTGAGGTCGGGATGGTCGGCGGCGTCGGCCCAGCCGCGTTCCTCGGTGAAGATCCACGGCACCTGCCCGCCCTGGGTGTCGGCGTGCTCGACGACCACGACGCCGCCCGGACCCAGCAGCCGGTGGGCGGTCCGCTCGATGCCCCGGATGGTGTCCAGGCCGTCCTCGCCCGAGAAGAGCGCCAACTGGGGGTCGTGGTCGCGTGCCTCGGGGGCGACGTACTCCCACTCGGTGAGCGGGATGTACGGCGGGTTGGAGATCACCAGATCGACCTGGCCGTCGAGCTCGGGGAGGGCGCTGAAGGCGTCGCCGTGGTGCAGCTGGACCCGTGATCCCTCGACGTTCTTGCGCGCCCAGCGCAGGGCGCCCTCGTCGAGCTCGACGGCGTGCACCCGCGAGCGCGGCACCTCCTGGGCCAGCGCCAGCGCGATCGCGCCCGAGCCGGTGCAGAGGTCGACGATGAGCGGCTCCACGACGTCCATGGCCCGTACGGCGTCTATGGCCCAGCCGACGACCGACTCGGTCTCCGGGCGGGGCACGAAGACACCGGGGCCGACCTGGAGCTCCAGATAGCGGAAGAAGGCGCGGCCGGTGATGTGCTGGAGGGGTTCGCGGGCCTCACGGCGTGCGACGGCCTCCCAGTAGCGGGCGTCGAAGTCGGCGTCGGCGACCGTGTGCAGCTCACCCCGTTTGACGCCGTGCACGAACGACGCGAGCTCCTCCGCGTCGAAGCGCGGTGAGGGCACGCCCGCGTCGGCCAGCCGCTGGGTGGCCTGGGCCACCTCGGCGAGCAGCACCGAGCGGGGGTGCGGCCCGCGGCGGAGCGGCTGGGGGTCGTTGTGCCCCCCGGAATGTTGCTGCATCCGGTCCTCCGACGACGGCTTACGGGCTTGACGCTGACAGGGGTGGTTCAGGGCACCGCCTACTGGGCGGCGGCCAGTTTGGCGGCGGAGTCCGCGTCGACACAGGCCTGGATCACCGGGTCCAGCTCGCCGTCGAGCACCTGGTCCAGGTTGTACGCCTTGAAGCCCACACGGTGGTCGGAGATCCGGTTCTCGGGGTAGTTGTACGTCCGGATGCGCTCGGACCGGTCGACGGTGCGGACCTGGCTGCGCCGGGCGTCCGCGGCCTCCTTCTCCGCCTCCTCCTGGGCGACGGCCAGCAGCCGGGCACGCAGGATACGGAGCGCCTGCTCCTTGTTCTGGAGCTGGCTCTTCTCGTTCTGGCAGGAGGCGACGACACCGGTGGGGAGGTGGGTGATGCGCACCGCGGAGTCGGTGGTGTTGACCGACTGGCCGCCGGGCCCGGAGGAGCGGTAGACGTCGATCCGCAGGTCGTTGGGGCTGATCTCGACGTCGACGTCCTCGGCCTCGGGGAGGACGAGGACACCCGCGGCGGAGGTGTGGATCCGGCCCTGGGACTCGGTGGCGGGCACCCGCTGGACCCGGTGCACCCCGCCCTCGTACTTGAGCCGGGCCCAGACGCCCTGACCGGGCTCGGCGGAGGCGTTGCCCTTCAGCTTCACCGCGACCTGGACGTCCTTGTAGCCGCCGAGGTCCGACTCGTTGGCCTCGATGATCTCGGTCTTCCAGTTGTTGCGCTCGGCGTAGCGCAGATACATCCGCAGCAGATCGCCGGCGAAGAGCGCGGACTCGTCGCCGCCCTCGCCCGCCTTGATCTCGAGGATGACGTCCTTGTCGTCGCTGGGGTCGCGCGGGACGAGCAGCAGCCGCAGCTTGTCGGTCAGCTCCTCGCGCCGCTGTTCCAGCTCCTTGACCTCGGCGGCGAAGTCCGGCTCGGCCGCGGCGAATTCGCGGGCCGTCTCGATGTCGTCACCGGTCTGCTTCCAGGAGCGGTACGTGCCCACGATCGGGGTCAGCTCGGCGTAACGCTTGTTGAGCCTGCGCGCGTTCGCCTGGTCGGCGTGGACCGTGGGGTCGGCGAGCTTCTTCTCCAGATCGGCGTGTTCGCCGATCAGTTCCTCGACCGCCTCGAACATCGGGACTCGTTCCTTGAGTGAAGGGCTGGTTGCACAGGGTGCGCGTACGGGATCCTGCGGGACGACAAAGCGCCGGTCCGGTCACCCCTGGGCGGGGCGACCGAGGACCGGCGCCTGCGGGTCGCTACTTCTTGGCGGACCCGGCGGCCTTGCCGAAGCGGGCCTCGAAGCGGGCCACACGGCCACCGGTGTCGAGGATCTTCTGCTTGCCCGTGTAGAACGGGTGGCACTCGGAGCACACGTCGGCGCGGATGGCGCCTTCGGAAACGGTGCTACGGGTGGTGAACGAGGCTCCACAGGTGCAGCTGACCTGGGTCTCCACGTACTCCGGGTGGATGTCGCGCTTCAAGGGATTCTCCTAGGTTCGGGAGGGCTCCGGGTCGTACGGCGGGATGCCTGTGCGTGAACCGGGGCCGACGTACCAGTCTGCCAGCACTGGCCGTATCTCCCAAAACCGGGGGCGGCCGGAATGCATTCCCGCCGCCCCCGGGCCCGCCGGTGATGCCCCGGGGGGACGGTCAGGAGCTCTTGACCACGTCGGAGGCGTCGGACGGGGCACCCGCGGCCCCCTTGGTCGCGGACTGCGGAATCGGCCGGTCCTGATGCAGGGCGTTCCACACCTGCCGGCCCTGCTTCTCCAGCGGTACGACGCGGTTCGGGTCGGCCTTGTCGTAGACGACCGGCAGCGTCACCAGCCGCATGTCCTCCGAGCCGATGCTCTTGAGGCCCCTGGTGAAGCTGAGCAGCTCGTTCACGGAGGACAGGTCGGAGTCGGTGGTCACGGTCCGCGTGGCGGTGTCCGCGAGGCCGTAGAGCTTGCCGGGATCGCCGAACAGATCGACGTTCTTGACCTGGGTGATCAGTGCCTTGACGAAGGCCTGCTGGAGCTGGATCCGGCTGAGGTCGCTGCCGTCCCCGACCGCGTGGCGGGTCCGTACGAGGCCGAGGGCCTGCTCGCCGGACAGGGTGTGCCTGCCGGGCTTCAGATCCAGCCGGCTGCTCCTGTCCTTGATCGCCTCGCCGGTGGTGACGGGCACCCCGCCCAGCTTGTCGATGAGCTTCTTGAAGCCGGTGAAGTCGACCTCGAGGTAGTGGTCCATGCGGATGCCGGACATCTTCTCGACGGTCTTCACCGAGCAGGCCGCGCCACCGATCGCGTACGACTCGTTGAACACCGCGCGCTGGACGGCCGGGGAGGTGCCGCCGCCGGTCTTCCTGCACTCCGGGCGGCTGACCACGGTGTCGCGCGGGATGCTGACGACGCTCGCCTTCCGGTGACCCTCGTACACGTGGAGGACCATCGCGGTGTCCGCGCGGGCACCGCCGTCGTCGTCCCCGTACTTGCCGTTGACGCCCTTCCGGGAGTCCGAGCCCATGAGCAGGATGTCCATCGAGCCGTTGTCGACGTTGCGCGGGCGGTCGGTGCCCAGGGCCGAGTTGATGTCGACGCCCTTGAGGTTGCCGTTGAGCTGGAAGTAGGCGACACCGAGCCCCGCACCGCCGAGGAGCACCAGTCCGGCGGCCGACCAGGCGCCGACCGTCAGCGCCTTGCGACGGGCACCGGGCGCCTTGGGGTGCCGGCCCGTGGCGCGTATTCGGCCCGGCCGCGAACTCCCGGCGCCCGTGTTGTCGTCGGCCATCTGCTCCTCAGTCCTCGCGATGCGTTCCGGCTGTCCGGCTACCCCCTGCCGACATGGTCAGGCGTGGAATGTCGTCATCTGTCAGGACGACGGCTCCCGCACGAGGGTTGCACGGCGGCCCTGAGCGCCTTTTCGGACGAACTGTGAGAACGGCATGGGGGCCCTCAGGCGTCACACCGCTCCCACCTGCGGTTTCGGCCACGGACGTGGTGCTGGTTTCAGCCAGTGCCGATCTTGACGCGTGTGGCGAACATCTCGGTTGATCCCCCAAAGGGCGATACCGGGGGAGCCTTGCCACTGCCCTGATGGAGGGCGGCGTTCCGCGGTCGTACGGGCGGGGGAGCCGGCCCTGATGTCGCCGGTCATGCCGCCGGGGGGCAGTCAAGGCGTTGTACGACGCCCCGTACGCGTTCCGACGGGTGCCGGGAGCGGAAAGACCGCTGCCCCGCTGCCGCGCACCACGGGCGTCCGGCTTCCGTACCCCATGAACTCACGCCGGTCGGTGGGGAGTCGGAGTCCGAGGAGCCGGGGCCGGGGGTGCCTCCGGCGGAGGCGGCGTCCGTACCGCCCGCCACGACCGAGACGGGTACTCGTCTCTCACCGACCCGCAGCGGGACAAGGAGTGGCGGAGAGAAGGGACATGGGCCCGGGCGCACCCGCGGCAGCGCGAAGGGGCATGCGACGCGGTGTGCCGACGACAGGGCTCCACGCGGTCAGTGGCGGAGCCAACCGCCTGGGGCGAGCGCGAACGCACAGGCGCAAGCACGAGGGCCTTCCCGTCACCGGGGTGACGGGAAGGCCCTCGTGGTGGTCCCGGGCCACGCCCGGGGAAGGAGTGCGGCTCAGTCGTTGCCGTTGCTCATCCCCGGAGTGGTCTTCTGGATCTGCAGCAGGAACTCGGCGTTGCTCTTGGTCTGCTTCATCTTGTCCAGGAGCAGTTCGATGGCCTGCTGGGAGTCGAGCGCGTGCAGCACCCGGCGCAGCTTCCAGACGACGCCCAGCTCTTCGCCGCCGAGCAGGATCTCTTCCTTACGGGTGCCGGACGCGTCCACGTCCACCGCCGGGAAGATGCGCTTGTCGGCGAGCTTCCGGTCGAGCTTGAGCTCCATGTTGCCGGTGCCCTTGAACTCCTCGAAGATCACCTCGTCCATCCGCGAGCCGGTCTCGACCAGCGCGGTGGCCAGGATGGTCAGCGAGCCACCGTCCTCGATGTTCCGCGCGGCACCGAAGAAGCGCTTCGGCGGGTAGAGCGCGGTCGAGTCGACACCACCGGACAGGATGCGGCCGGAGGCGGGAGCCGCGAGGTTGTACGCGCGGCCCAGACGGGTGATGGAGTCCAGCAGCACGACCACGTCGTGACCCAGCTCCACCAGACGCTTCGCGCGCTCGATGGCCAGCTCCGCGACGGTGGTGTGGTCCTCGGCGGGGCGGTCGAAGGTCGAGGAGATGACCTCGCCCTTGACCGACCGCTGCATGTCGGTGACCTCTTCGGGCCGCTCGTCGACGAGGACGACCATGAGGTGGCACTCGGGGTTGTTGTGCGTGATCGCGTTGGCGATCGACTGCATGATCATGGTCTTGCCGGCCTTCGGCGGCGAGACGATCAGACCACGCTGGCCCTTGCCGATCGGCGCGACCATGTCGATGATCCGGGTCGTCAGCTGGCCCGGCTCGTTCTCCAGACGCAGCCGCTCCTGCGGGTACAGCGGGGTCAGCTTGCCGAACTCCGGCCGTCCGCGGCCGGTTTCGGGCGCCATGCCGTTGACCGAGTCGAGGCGGACGAGGGCGTTGAACTTCTCGCGGCGCTCGCCTTCCTTCGGCTGGCGGACCGCGCCGGTGACGTGGTCACCCTTGCGCAGGCCGTTCTTACGGACCTGGGCGAGCGAGACGTACACATCGTTCGGGCCCGGGAGGTAGCCGGAGGTCCGGATGAACGCGTAGTTGTCGAGGATGTCCAGGATGCCCGCGACCGGGATCAGAACGTCGTCCTCGGAGACCTGCGGCTCGTTGCCGAAGTCGTCGCGGCCACGGCGGCCGCGGCGGTCACGGTAGCGGCCACGGCGGCCACGCCGTCCGCCCTCGAACTCGTCGTCGTCCTGTCCGCCGCCGCGGTTGTCCCGCTGCTGGCGGTTGCCGCCGCCCTGCTGGCCGTCGTCGCCCTTGCCGCGGCGATCGCGCTGGCCGCCGCCACGCTCACGGCGGTCGCCCTTCTGGCCCTGGCCGCCCTGGCCGCGGTCCTGGCGGTCGCCGCCCTTGCCCCGGCCTTCGGCCGTGTCGGCCGCGGTCTCGGCCTTGGCGTCGGTCTTGGCCTCGGCCTTCGTCTCGACCCTGGTCTCGACCTTGGTGTCGGTGCCGGACTCGGCGGTGTCGGGACTGCCGGCCTGTGCCGTGGCGCGGCGCCGGCGACGTCCCTCGCCCGCGGGCTGTTCATCGCTGGCCGGCTGACCCGGAATCTCGATCTGCTGCTGGGCCGAGGCCTTCTCGGCCGTTGTGTCGGTGCCCTCCGTCTCGCCCGTACGGGCCTTGGAGGTGGTACGGCGCTTCGGCTTGGCCTCGGCGCCGGAGGCCGGGGAATCGGCGGGGGCGTCGGCGCTCTTGGCCGGGGCCGAGCCTCCCCCGGAGCCTGCGGCCTGGGAGGCGCCCCCGGCCTGCTTCTCCTTGATGACCTCGATCAACTGGCTCTTGCGCATCCGCGCGGTGCCCTTGATGCCGAGGCCGGACGCGACCTGCTGCAGCTCGGCCAGAACCATGCCCTCGAGGCCGGTGCCGGAGCGGCGTCGCCGCGAGGCAGTACCAGTGGCAGCACCGGTGGCAGGCGCGGCAGGAGCGTCCGTGGCGGGCGCGGAGGCAGCGCCGACGGAGTTGTCGGCAGTCACGCCCATCAGATCGGTGGTGTCGCTCACGAAGGGTCCTTCCCTGGAGCGGGCGTCGGCCTGTCTGGCTCGGCGACCGGTTGTGCTGTCCGGCTGCGGTCCTTGGGTTGCGGACCGGCCGGGGCGGTGGTCCGCCAGTACGGCGGAGAGATCATTTGATGGTTCCGGCGCATCGCGCCGACTCCGGAGCGAACTCGAATCTGCTCAGGCAGGCTGCTCAGGCAGTTTGGGAGGCTCCCGGAAGAAGGGTGGTCCCAAAAGGGGACACGGAGCACCGCACCGCGAAGGTGTCGAGTGCAGACTTGAGGTTAACACTACCGGATCCAACAAACATTCCCCCTCTCCAAGTCCGGCAATCGTGCAGTTCACCCGGGGGTACGGCCCTCGGCTGCGCCACCAGGGGTTTTGTTGCTTCCCTGGTGGCCGTTCTTTCCGGCGAGCGGCAGCACACTGGCGCCCGCCGCGTCGAGGGTCAGACGGTTGGCCGCCCATCCCTCGCCCGCCAGCTGTGCCACCTTGTCGGCGGCACTGTCCTCGGCCAGTGCGAGCACCGTCGGGCCCGCACCGGAGATGACCGCGGGGACCGAGTCCGCGCGCAGTCGGTTGACGAGAGCCACGCTCTCGGGCATCGCCGGAGCACGGTACTCCTGGTGAAGCCGGTCCTCGGTGGCCGCCAGCAGCAGCTCGGGCCGCCTGGTCAGCGCCTCGACGAGCAGCGCCGCCCGGCCCGCGTTCGCCGCGGCGTCCACATGGGGGACCGTACGCGGCAGAAGCCCGCGCGCGGTCTCGGTCAGCACCGGCTTCGACGGCACGAAGACCACCGGAACGATGGACTCTGAAGGCGCCAGTCTGATGGCGCGCGCCGCTCCCGCGTCGGTCCAGGCCAGGGTGAAACCGCCGAGCAGACACGCGGCGACGTTGTCGGGGTGGCCCTCGATCTCGGTGGCCAGCTCCAGCAGAGCCGTGTCGTCGAGCCGCTCGGCGCCGCCTATGGTCACCGCGCGGGCGGCGACGATGCCCGCGCAGATGGCGGCGGAGGAGGAGCCGAGGCCGCGGCCGTGCGGAATGCGGTTGGCGCAGACGACCTCGAGACCCCGCGGCTGCCCGCCGAGCAGGTCGAACGCGGTGCGCAGCGACCGTACGAGCAGATGGCTCTCGTCCCGGGGCAGTGTCTCGGCGCCCTCACCGGCGATGTCGATGTGCAGACCTGCGTCGGCGACCCGGACGACCACGTCGTCGTACAGGCCCAGGCTGAGGCCGAAGGCGTCGAAGCCCGGGCCGAGGTTGGCGCTGGTGGCGGGAACGCGCACCCGGACGGCGGCGGCTCGGAAAGCGGGACCGGCCATCGCTCGATGACTCTCCTTGATGTGGAACGTGGGAATTTCCCCGGGCTTCCTCCCCGGGCTTCGCCCTGTGGAACCCCGGGGGACCCCGCCAGGGCCCGGCGGCCGCGCAATATGTGGCGGGCAAGCTACGGCAGGGCGGGGTTTCGCGTACCAGCCTATCGAAGGAAGGTTCTGCCGCGACATAGGGCGCACAGGAGGCGCACGATGCGTGTCGCACCCCGTCCTGTGCTTCGTTGAGGCGTTTCTCCCCGGTTGTACCGGGGAGATCAAGCCAGATCGGGCCGGCCGGGGCCGGCTGTCTCTGCCGCTTCCGGCGAGCCGGGAACCCGGTGCCGGAAGACCGTTCCGCCGGGGCAGGGGGCCGGGGGCGGCCGGCCGACCGGCCGGGAAACCGGCCGACCAGTCATCCCGTCATCCCGTCAACCGTTCGGCCCGTCAGCCGGATCAGAGGAGACCGAGCCGCTCGGCTGCCGCGTCCGCGTCCACCGGTACGGTCACGGGCTGCGGCGCGCCCGCCACCGCCCAGTCCGGGTCCTTGAGGCCGTTGCCGGTGACCGTACAGACGATCCGCTGGCCCGGGTCGACCTTGCCCTCCTCCGCGGCCTTCAGCAGTCCCGCGACGCTCGCGGCCGACGCGGGCTCGACGAAGACGCCCTCCTGCGAGGCGAGCAGCCGGTAGGCCGCGAGGATTTGACGGTCCGTCACCGCATCGATGAGTCCACCCGACTCGTCGCGGGCCTGCTCGGCGAACGTCCAGGACGCGGGGTTCCCGATCCGGATCGCGGTGGCGATGGTGTGCGGGTCCTTCACCGGCTCGCCCCGTACGATCGGAGCCGAGCCGGAGGCCTGGAACCCGAACATCCGCGGCCGGCGGGAGGCGACGCCGTCCTTCGCGTACTCCTGGTAGCCCCGCCAGTACGCGGTGATGTTGCCCGCGTTGCCGACCGGCAGGACATGGATGTCGGGGGCGTCGCCGAGCGCGTCGACGATCTCGAAGGCGGCGGTCTTCTGGCCCTCGATGCGGTACGGGTTGACCGAGTTGACCAGCGCGACCGGGTACTTGTCCGACAGAGCGCGGGCCAGGTTCAGACAGTCGTCGAAGTTGCCGTCGACCTGGAGGATGCGCGAGCCGTACACCAGCGCCTGGCCCATCTTGCCCAGCGCGATCTTCCCCTGCGGGACGAGGACGGCGCAGACCATCCCGGCCCGTACGGCGTACGCGGCCGCCGAGGCGGAGGTGTTGCCGGTGGAGGCGCAGATGACGGCCTTGGCCCCCTCCTCCTTCGCCCGGGTGATGGCCATCGTCATGCCCCGGTCCTTGAAGGACCCGGTCGGATTGGCGCCCTCGACCTTGAGGTGGACCTCGCAGCCGGTGCGCTCGGAGAGCACCTGCGCGGGCACGAGCGGAGTCCCGCCCTCGCGGAGGGTGACGACCTGGGTCCCGTCGGTCACGGGCAGGCGGTCGCGGTACTCCTCGATGATGCCGCGCCACTGATGGGTGCCGGTGGGCCGGTCGACGATTGCAGACATGGTTCCTTACTCCCCTTCAACCCGCATGATGCTCGCGACGTCGCGCACGGTGTCCAACCGGCGCAGCGCCTCGACAGTGGCCGCCAGGGCGGCGTCGGGCGCCCGGTGGGTGACGACCACGAGCGATGCCTCGCCGTCCTTCCCCTGCTGACGGACCGTGTCGATGGACACCCCGTGCTCGGCGAAGACATTGGCGACCTGAGCCAGGACGCCGGATTTATCGGCGACGTCGAGGCTGATGTGGTATCGCGTGACGACCTCGCCCATCGAGCTCACCGGCAGTCGCGTGTACGCGGACTCGCCGGGGCCGGTCGCCTCGTTCACCTTGTTCCGGCAGACGGCGACCAGATCGCCGAGGACCGCGGAGGCGGTGGGCGAGCCGCCCGCCCCCGGTCCGTAGAACATCAGCTGACCGGCGGCCTCGGCCTCGATGAAGACCGCGTTGTACGCCTCGCGGACGGAGGCGAGCGGGTGGCTGAGCGGGATCATCGCGGGGTGCACACGCGCGGTCACCGACCGGCCGTCGGTGGCGCGCTCGCAGATGGCGAGCAGCTTGACCGTACAGCCCATGCGCTTGGCCGAGGCGATGTCGGCCGCGGTGACCTCGGTGATGCCCTCGCGGTGCACGTCCTCGATGGTGACGCGGGTGTGGAACGCGATACCGGCCAGGATCGCGGCCTTCGCGGCGGCGTCGAAGCCCTCGACATCGGCCGTCGGGTCGGCCTCGGCGTACCCCAGGGCGGTGGCCTCGTTGAGCGCCTCGCTGTAGCCGGCACCACCGGTGTCCATCCTGTCGAGGATGAAGTTGGTGGTGCCGTTGACGATGCCCAGGACGCGGTTGACCTTGTCGCCCGCGAGGGACTCGCGCAGCGGCCGCACCAGCGGGATGGCGCCCGCGACGGCGGCCTCGTAGTAGAGGTCCGTGCCCCGCTGCTCGGCCGCGGCGTGCAGGGCCGCGCCCTCCTCGGCCAGCAGCGCCTTGTTGGCGCTGACCACGCTGGCGCCGTGCTCGAAAGCCGTGGTGATCAGGGACCGGGCGGGTTCGATGCCGCCGATGACCTCGATGACCACATCGATGTCACCCCGTTTGACCAGTGCCATGGCGTCCGTGGTGACCAGCTCGGAGGGAACGCCCTCCCGGACCCGGCCGGGGCGGCGTACGGCGATTCCGGCCAGTTCGACGGGGGCGCCGATCCGGGCCGCGAGGTCGTCCGCGTGCGTCGTCATGATGCGCGCCACCTCTGAGCCGACCACTCCACAGCCCAGCAGCGCCACCTTCAGCGGACGCGTACGCATCATCCGACCTCGTTTCTCATACATCGTGGTGTTGCACCAGTCTCACTCACCGGACGGGACTTTCTATCCCCGTTCCAGAATTCGAGATGCCCTTCTCACCATTGCGAGAAGGGATCTCAAGATCTCAATTGTCCGACGTCTCTGCGATGTCTCTCCCATGTCCGTCCGGCGTCGGGCACGTCCGTCCGGCTTCGGTCCGGCTTCGGTCCTGCCTTGGTCCGACTTTGGCACGGCTTTGGTCCGACTTCGGCCCGGCCTTGGTCCGACTTCGGCCCGGCACCGGCCCGCGGCTATCCGACGTCGAGGCGGAGCAGATCCTCCTCCGTCTCCCGGCGGACGATCACCCGCGCCTCGCCGTCCCTGACCGCGACCACCGGCGGGCGCAGCGCGTGGTTGTAGTTGCTCGCCATGGAGCGACAGTAGGCGCCGGTCGCGGGCACCGCGATCAGGTCCCCCGGCGCCAGGTCGGCCGGGAGGAACGCATCCCGTACGACGACGTCGCCGGACTCACAGTGCTTGCCGACGACGCGGGAGAGCATCGGCTCGGCGGTGGAGACGCGGGAGACCAGGGCGACGCTGTACTCGGCGTCGTAGAGGGCTGTGCGGATGTTGTCGGACATACCGCCGTCCACACTGACGTAGGTCCGCAGGCCTTGCAGCGGCTTGACCGTACCGACCTCGTAGAGGGTGAACGCGGTGGGGCCGACGATCGCGCGGCCGGGTTCGACGGAGATCCGGGGGACGGCGAGGCCGGCGTTCTCGCACTCACGGGTGACGATCTCGCCGAGGGCCTTGGCGATCTCGTGCGGCTCGCGGGGGTCGTCCTCGGCGGTGTAGGCGATGCCGAGGCCGCCGCCGAGGTCGATCTCGGGAAGCTGGACGCCATGCTCGTCACGGACCTCCTTCAGCAGTCCGACGACACGGTGGGCCGCCACCTCGAATCCGGAGGTATCGAAAATCTGCGATCCGATGTGGGAATGAATACCGACGAGTTCGAGGTGTTCGAGCTTGAGCACGCGGCGTACGGCCTCGGCCGCCTGGCCGCCCGCGAGCGGAAGGCCGAACTTCTGGTCCTCGTGCGCGGTCGCGATGAATTCGTGGGTGTGGGCTTCGACGCCGACGGTGACCCGGATCTGGACGCGCTGGCGCTTACCGAGCTTCTCGGCGATATGGGCGACCCGCACGATCTCCTGGAAGGAGTCGAGAACGATGCGCCCGACGCCCTCGCGGACCGCGCGCTCGATCTCCCCCGTGGACTTGTTGTTGCCGTGCAGCGCGATGCGCTCGGCGGGCATCCCGGCCGCGAGCGCGGTGGCCAGCTCGCCGCCGGAGCACACATCGAGGTGGAGGCCCTCTTCGTTGAGCCAGCGGACGACGGCGCGTGAGAGGAACGCCTTGCCGGCGTAGAAGACGTCGGCGCCGTCCCCGAACGCCTCGCGCCAGGCACGGCAGCGGGCACGGAAGTCGTCCTCGTCGAGGAAGAAGGCGGGGGTCCCGAACTCCTCGGCGAGCCGCTTGACGTCGAGGCCGCCCACGGTGGCCACGCCCTCGGCGTCGCGGGTGACCGTACGGGACCAGACGCGTGGGTCGAGCTCGTTGAGGTCGGCGGGCGGAGCGGTGTAGTGGCCCTCGGGAATGACGTCGGCGTAGCGGGGGCCTGCGGGGTGGGCGGAGCGGCTCATGCGCGGGCCTCGATTCGCTGGTCAGGGCGTCCGCCTGGGGCGCACCGGTTCATGGCGGTCTCACTTCGTTCGGTCACGCGGCTTGTCGTGGGGCTCGTCAGGGGGCTGATCATGGTGTTGATCACGTGGTTCTCACGGGGGGGTCTTACGGGTGGTTCTCACGGGGGTGCTTCTCACGCGGTGGGCCTCCGGGGCTGATCACGGGCTCTGATCTCCTCAGAGGTGTACGGGTGCGGTGATGCCGAGCAGGTGCAGGCCGCCTGCGAGCACTGTCCCGGCCGCCTCGGCGAGGGCGACGCGGGCCCGGTGGGCGGCCTCGGGTTTCTCGTCACCGCGGGGCAGGACCGAACAGGTGTCGTGAAAGCGGAAGAAGGCGTCGGCCGTCACTTCGAGGTGCCGGGCGACTCGGTCGGGAGCCTTCAGCCGGGCGGCGGAGGCGAGAACGGCGGGGTACTCCCGGACCGCGGCGAGCAGATCTGCCGCGGCGGGATGCTCGCAGACAGCGGCGAGCGAGTCGGCCGGGGCGGCATGCGCGCGGACGACGGCGAACGAGTCGCCCGGGGTTGCGTGTTCCCGGACCGCGGCGAGCGAGTCGCCCGGGGTTGCGTGTTCCCGGACCGCGGCGAGCGAGTCGCCCGGGGCGGCGTGCTCCCGGACCACGGCGAGCAGATTGGCCGGGGCGGGCGTGGGGTGGCCGGGCTGCCCTGGGTCCGGGGCATGGCGGGGCTCGGCCTGGCGTCCCGTGTCCACAGGAGGGGCGGGGGCGGCCGGGGTTCCTGTGTCAACTGGCTGTCGGGGCGCGGCCGCAGGTCCCGTATCGGCCGGATGGCTAGGGGCAGCCGCACGTCCCGCGTCCGCTGAAACGCCGCGGTCAGCCGATGCCGGAGCGAGGACTCCCAGGTCGGCGGCGTTGCGGAGGAGCGCGCAGGCGCGGGCATGGGCGTATTGGACACGGAAGAGGGGGTTCGACTCGCGCTGGGCGAGGAGCTCGTCCGGGTCGGTACGGGGGTGGTCGTGAGCGGCCGGACGCAGGAGGGCCCACCGGGCGGCGTCGGGACCGAGACGGCGCAGGAGCTCGGCGGCGGGTACCCGGACGGGAACGGGGCGAAGGTCGGCAACGGGGCGTACGGTCCTGCTCTGCGCGGTGTACACGCCCTGGGCGGTGTTCGCGCGCTGCGCGGTGTTCGCGCCCTGCGCGGTGCTCTCGCTCGTGCTCTCGCTCTGCGCGGTGTAGGCGCGAGAACCCGTGCCCGGAGCGAGCTCGGCCCAGTCGGGGTCCGGCTCACCCTGGCACCGGATGGTGACACGAGCGGCGCCCTGGGTGCGGAGGATGCGGGCGAGGGCGTCGGCGGTGACGGCGGCACGGGTTTCGCGGGGGAAGGTCAGCTCGACGACCTGCCCGGCGAGCGTGTCCCCGGACCCGTACGAGCGGCCTCGGCTGAGCACCGTCCGTACGAGACCGCTGTGCGAGTCGTCGTCCAGGGTGATGTTGAGGAAGCCGGGGCCGGCGATCTCGACCCGGTCGACACCGGGGGCCTGGGCGAGGCGTGGACGCAGAATCTCGGCGATCCGACGAGGCGGGTGGCCCGCGGGCCCGGCCAGCTGAAGGGCGATGTTGGTGGCGTAGTCCCCGCAGCCGGGGCGGGGCGGGCGCTGGACCACCGCGCGCGTCGGCACGGGAGCATGCAGCTCACCGGCCTCGACGGCACAGCGCACGGTGCGGAGCACGGTGCGGGAGAGGTCGGCGGGGGTCACGGGACAAGCGTATGGGAGGAGGGGGGTGGGTCCGCGAACCGGTATTTGCCGCACGGTGGGAATCACAGCCGTGGGTTCACCGCGGAGTGCCAGGGTTCACCGCACGGTGGGAATTCAGGGTTCACCGCACGGTGGGCATCGCCGCCCGGTCCGCGCGGTGATTCACCCGGCGGGGCGGACGGCCGGCTCCGGACCGTCGGCGGGACTGGGCCCGGACAGTCGGCCACCGTGGCCGCCGGGGTCCCCCTGACCGGCCAGCCGCCGTACCAGCCGTACGAGCTCGACGGGCTCGAAGGGCTTGGGCAGAAAGGCGTTCACCCCCAGGGTCTGCCCCCGGTCCACCTCCTGCTGGGTGCAGGCACTGATGATCGCCACCGGGATGTGACGGGTGCCTGGATCGGAGTCCAGCCGGGCGGCCGTCCGCATACCGTCGAGCCGGGGCATGACGACATCGAGGGTGATCACGTCGGGGCACACGCGGTGGACGATGTCCAGACACTCGGCACCATCGGCCGCGGTCACGACCTCGAACCCCTCAAGCTCGAGATTGACCCTGATCAGCTGTCGGATGACCTTGTTGTCGTCGACGACAAGGACCCGACCGTACGAGCCAGGCACACCCCGAGAGTAGGTCGACGGCTCCGGCTGCGTCCGGGTTTTGCCCACTTCCGCCACGTGCGGGGGACCGTTGCCAAGCCATTGACGAGATTTTGAGCCACTTTGCTGGTGGGGCTGGAGTGACAAACCACGACGACTGAGCCGCCGCCCCGCCGGCCCCCCGTGGCGCCAACGGCCTCCCCTCGGCACGGCCGTCCGCGCCACCCCACGGGCACCCGAAAGGAGCCCCCTGCACCGGCAAAACCCTGTTCATGGACACCCCTCCGGAGCTGGTAGGGTTCTACCCGTCGCCACGAAACGCGACGTGTCGCCCCCGTAGCTCAGGGGATAGAGCAACGGCCTCCGGAGCCGTGTGCGCAGGTTCGAATCCTGCCGGGGGCACCTTGTATGAGGTGCCCAAAGACCCCGCCATCAGCGCTTTAGCTGAGAGCGGGGTCTTCGCGTATGCGCAGCCGTGTGCCGCTCGAAGCAGCCGTATGACGGGGTCCGTGGACGAGGCGTGGACGGGATCTTGAGGCGTTGTCCCAGGTGAGCCTCAGGAAGAGGACGGCCCGGAGAGCTCAAGGGGGCGGACACTCGGGACGCCCTGAAAGGGGCGCACGCATGGTGACCTGGTGGTCAGCCCAGGAAGCCCAATGACCCGGCGTGGCCGCCCGCGCTACCGCCCTGGGCGTGCACCACAGGCTGCGGCCGCTTCGCCTCTCGAGCCGGTGAGGCGGGTTCGAATTCCGCTGCCGGCACCGGGCCGGTGTCGTCCAGCAACCCCGGGGCGCCTGCCGTGTGCCGCCGCCGACCTCGATCTCTGCACACCTACGGCACGAGCCGCCCGCAGCAGGGGAACCAGACGGGCGGCTTCGGGGGCATGGCACAGCCTTCGCACCGCGACCCGGCCGTGCGAAGGCTTCGAGGGCAAAAAACAGTCCCCGGTAGTGCTGCACGTGTCCTGGAGCTTCAGTCGTCACTTCACTCCGGTATCGCGCCGGCTTGCCGGGGGCCTGAACCACATCCTGTCCAAGTCACTCCGCCGACTAGACGTCCTCATCGACTTTGCAACTCTTTCGGTGTTATGGCCTATCAACCAGATTAAGCAGGATATGCACCGAGTCAATAGGCTTTGGGGAAAGTTTTCAGCATCCAGCGAGTGAAGGCGCGTGACCGCCCCCGAGGCTGCTATGTCTTCGTTGGATGGGTCCGCGCTGGGAGTATGAGGCACCAGGTCCCGCACGATCACTCGTATTCGCGAAGCAGGTCCTCGATGCGCCGGTTGGCGACGTCCTGCCGTCCGTCGGAGCACTTCGTATAGCGGGTCAGCAGGACCTCGACACTGTTGCCGGCGCGCTCGGCCACCTCGGTCGGGTCGACACCGGCGTTGAGCCACGTCGACAGCGCCGAGTGCCGAAGGTCGTACGGCCGACTCGCGAGCGGCGAGGCCGCCACGGCGGGCGGAAGGGCGAGGAGCCGGGCCTCCTGCCACACGCTGTAGTAGGTCGAGGACGGGACGACCGAGCCCTTCTCGCAGAAGAACAGCCGCCCGTCGTCCGCCGTGCCGAAGGTGGCCAGGTGCTCGCGCAGCACGGCGACGAGGTGGGGCGGGATGGGCAACCGCGGGACCTCCTCGGTCGGCCGGTTCTTCAATCCGCGGTCGTCGTGGGTCTCCCCCGAGTCGGTCCACTGCTTGCCGACGGACGGACGGGTCCGGTGGAGCAGCGCCGAACCCCAACCTTGCTCGGAAAGATTCAGGTCCGTCTCGACGAGGCCGACCGCTTCTGCCGGCCGGAGGCCGCCGAAGTACATGGCGGCGAACAGACCCACGAGGCGACGACCACGGGCACGCCGGCCGTCCGGAGCGCTCGTCGAGGAGTTCCAGCGTCACGCTGGTAAAAGGGATTCGTTGATGCCGTCCCGCGTGTTGGGGGCGGAATGGGGCCATTTCATGGGGAGATACCTGAGAGCGAAGGCGTACCACGACACGGCCGACTTCTTCTCTTCCATTGAGGCCGGAAGGCCCGACTCCATATCCAACTCCTCGCCGTCGCGCATCGCGCGCATGAGCTTCGTGCGGTAGTGGTCGGCAAGCGAAGGCCATGGAAGCGGCGAAGATCCTGGAGATGCAGCCGTGAGGGACTCCCCGGCGTCTGCTACCGGGCCTCCTGGCAGCTACCCGGACCGGACTTCCACCGCCAGGCGGCAACGAGCTTACGCCCGAAGATCAACTACGTCATCAAGAGCTCCAGTCTGCTGGGCGCGCGAAAGCGCGAGGTTAGATGTGTGTTGAGGCCCCCGCTACGCGGCCAGGTGGCGGATTCCCGCCCCGCTCGGAGGCACCGCTGTGGCCTGGATCCCGATGACCTCGACTTCGACGCCCCAGGCCTCAAGGATCTTGGCCGTCTGCACGAGGGTGACCTGGGAGAACGGGAACAGCGTGTCGGCGGTGAGGTCGGTTCCGCTCTTCAGCAAGATCGCGAATACGACCTTCGACGGTCGGAAGCCGTCCGGCAAGGCCCGGCCAGGCCGGGCCGCGGCCACCTTCCGGGCGAACCCGTCCATGGCCTCCGGCGAGTGCAGCAGGGTCTGAACGGCGACCACGGCCTGACCGAACAGATGGCTCAGCGCGTCGGAGCCCTTGGCCCGCTTCACCATGACCAGGACGTCGTCCGGGCTCAGCAGGTCGCAGATCTCCACGCCGTTGCCCCGGTGCAGCGCGGTCCGGACGTTGTCACGGTCGAAGCAGACGTACCCGGGCCGCAGGTCGGGCACCGACTCGTTGTAGTCCCGCTCCTTGTCCCCGAGCACCCAGGCCGGAAGGTCGACCGAGGGCGTCCCGGTGATGAGCCGCTCCACCTGCGAACGGATCGCCTCCAGGTACGCCTCACCGATCTCGTACCACTGCCCGTCCAGCAGGAAGAACCGGCGGGCGCCGAGCGTCACCTGTGCCTCGATCCACCGCAGCACGCTCGCCGTCCAGATGACATCACCCTTCTCCGCCCGGGTGTGCGCGTAGAGGGTGACCGTGCCATCCCGGAGCGCGGCGAAGCGCGTTCCGGGCCGCTGCACGCGGGCCCGGTTGAGGACGTACTCCAGGCTGAAGTCATCGGTGAGGCGTGCCTCCAGGCTGTGCACCTTGGTGGCGAATGCCTGGGCGGCGCCGTAGTCGTCCCAGTGATCGGACGGGACGGCGACTGCGATACGTCCGTCCGGTACCTCGCCCAGCATGTCGTCGAGCCGCTCCTCCAGCCGCGTGACGAGGTCGGCGTCCTTGACCGAGACGATGTGCTCGACGAACTCCAGTTCCGGAGCCGGGGCCTCGTCCCGAAGGACACAGGCGATGGCCCGGATGTCCGCGACCAGGTCCGGAGCGTCGATACCGAGGCGCATCCGCAGCCCGGTACCGCCTTCGACACTGGAGATCTTCGTACGGTCGTCCTGAGCGATCGTCAGCTGGATCCCGTCCAGCCGACCGCCCAGACGCCGCACGATCTGCGCGTGCTCCTGGACACCCAGGCTCCAGACCGGAGCGCCGCCGGGCACGAGAGTGATGTCGGTCCGGCCGCCGCCCGGCGTATGGGAAACCATGTCCCGGATCTGGGCGGGGTCCACCCTGCGGATCACGAAACTCAGCCCGAACCGCCGGTCCTTGACCCGGTCGGGCACCAGGCGGAAGCCCTGGTCATAGCCGGTGGCGTACACCTCTCCGTCGACCGCGAGCATCAGCAGCCCGGCCGACCGGTTCACGGGCCGCGACACCTCGCACCCGGTCGTGCGGTTGATCTCGCCGCACCAGCTCGCGACCGGCTGCTCGAAGCTGCCGGTGACCAGCAGTGCCGGAACACCCAACCACTCCTCCGGCAAGTGCAGTTCCGCGTCAACGGCTTCGAGCCGAGCCGGGTCGAGGACGTCGAACATCGCGTCGACCGTGGGAGCGATACCCGTGAGCCGGTACAGGGTGCGCTTGGACGTGCCGGAAGTGTTGGTGGCCATGGTGCCGCTCCATTCGAATCGACGTGTTGTGGGCAGGGGGAAGCCCGGGAGACCCGGGGAAGCCGGGGCGCCAACTGAAAGCACAACCAGTAGAGCGGCAACTGAAAGCACTGTCAAATGAAGATTGAAAGCGCCGTCAAACAGTTCACATCGGTTAGATGTCGGTATAGAGTGAAGCCGTCCAGCACGCGCGCCCCCACGTCACCCGGCAGGAGCCCATGAACCAGCAGGCCAGTGCCCTCGTGACCGCCGCCGACATCTCGCGGCTAGCCGGAGTCACCCGCGCCACAGTGAGCAACTGGCGTCGTCGGCATCCGGACTTCCCCGCCCCTGCGGGAGGCACGGACACCAGCCCGACCTACGACCTCGACGCCGTACGCGCCTGGCTCTCCGCCCGTGGCCAACTCCCCGAGGACACACCGGCGGACCGGCTTCGCACCGCGCTACGCACCCACCCCGGCGACGGCGAACTGGCCCTGCGCCTGCTCCCTGTGGTGCTCGAGGCTGCCCGGCTGGACAGGAGAGAGCGCGAAGCCCTTCCCGAACTGCGTGACGACGCACTGCTGCGATGGGTCCGGTCAGCTGCGGACGACGGAGCCCAGGACATCCCGGGAACCGAGGACGCCGCATACGCCCCCGAGGCGGCCGGGCCGCTGAGGGCTTTGTTTCAGTGCGTCGTCACGGATGGCGCCGAGGCTGCGACGGATGTCCTGGCCGAACGCCTGCTGGAGGACACGGGGGGCACCGGCACCTACCTCACGCCGCGCCCCTTGGCCGACCTCATGGCCCGACTCCTGGCCGACAGCGCGGGTGCTTCCCCCGCGAGCGTTCTCGACCCCGCGTGCGGTACCGGATCGCTGCTTGCCGCGGCGGCAACCGCGGGCGCGAGCGAACTGCACGGCCAGGACGTGCTGGTCGCCCAGGCCGCCCAGGCCGCCGTGCGGCTCCGGCTGAACGCCCCCGAGGCGGCGATCTCCGTACGTACGGGGGACAGTCTGCGCTCCGACGCCTTCAAGGGCCTCACCGCGGACGCCGTCCTGTGCAATCCCCCGTACGGAGTCCGTGATTGGGGGCACGACGATCTGGCGTACGACCAACGCTGGGCCTACGGCGTGCCTCCCAAGGGCGAGCCCGAACTCGCCTGGGTCCAGCACTGCCTGGCCCACCTCACCCCCCGCGGCCGTGCCGTACTGCTCATGCCCCCCGCCGTGGCAGAGCGCACCGCCGGCCGGCGTATCCGGGCTCAGCTCGTACGCGACGGAGCCCTCCGCGCGGTCGTCTCGCTTCCCCAGGGCGCGGCAACCCCGCTCCACATCGGCCTGCACCTGTGGGTACTCGAACGGCCCGATCCGCAGGCTGAAGCCCCGGGTACGGTCCTGCTCGTCGATACCGCCGCCGAGATCCGAGATCTCGACTGGGACGCCGTCAACGACACCGTGCTCTCGGCGTGGCGGCCCTACCTCGCCGACCAGGACGGCTTCACGGGAGCCCCGGGCATCGCCGCCGCCATGCCGGTCACCGACCTCCTGGACGAGGCCGTGGACCTGACCCCGGCCCGCCACATCCGAACGGCTTCCAGGCAAGCCCTCCGCCCCGCCCTGCTGGCCCGGCAGGCATCGGAGCTGTATGACCAACTCCGTGAAGAGGCAACAGACCTGGTCGGCCTCAGCACCGACGGCGACTGGCCGCCGGCCGACGACCGGCCCCGCGACTGGCGCACCGCAACAGTTGCGGACCTTCTGCGCGGCGGTGCTCTCAGTCTTCTCCACACCGCGCCCCCGGGCCGCCGGACCCGTAGCGGCCAACCGCAGCCTCGGCCCGAACCAGAACCCGGCGCACGACCGGCGCTCACGGCTGCCGACGTCTTCGAAAACCGGCCTGCCTCCGGAACGGAAGCGGACCTTCCCACCGGCGTCGCCCTCCCCCTGGTCCAGGCAAGTGACGTGCTGCTCACGGAGATCCTCCGCGTGGGACGCACGGCCGTGGCCCGGGTCGTCGAGCCGGGCGAGACAGGCTGCTTCCTAGGGCCTCACCTACTACTCTTCCGCCCGGACCGGCGCCGGCTCGACCCGTGGTTCCTCGCCGGGTTCCTCGCGGCGGAGCCGAATGTCAACGCCGCCGCCACCGGCACATCCCTCGTCCGGGTGGACCCGCGACGCCTACGCGTTCCCTTGCTCCCGCTCGCCGAGCAGCAGCGCTACGGCGCCGCCTTCCGCCGCCTTCACGAACTGCGCACTGCCGCCCGCCGTGCCGACCGGGCCGCCGAGGAGGTCACACGTCTCCTCGGCACCGGACTCACCGGCGGCGCCCTGTTGCCGGACGGTCACGGATCGGCGTGAAACCTGCGGCCCGGCACCGCGAACGGCAAGACTTGACGTCGCCGTCCCGCTGGGACGGCGAACACCGGAAGGACTCTGTTGAACAGCAGTAAGCACACGGAACTGGCGAACCACGCGTGGGCGGTCGCCGATCTCCTGCGCGGCGACTACAAGCAGTCCGACTACGGCAAGGTGATCCTGCCGTTCACCGTGCTGCGGCGCCTGGAGTGTGTCCTCGCTCCGACCAAGGACAAGGTCCTGGAAGTCGCCGCCCGCTACCAGGACCAGGACATCAACCCCGACCGCTTCCTGCGCAAGGCGTCCGGCCACAGCTTCTACAACACCAGCACCTACACACTGAAGGCCATCGGGGGCGACCCCTCGCACGCGGCGAAGTACCTCAACGAGTACTACGGCGCCTTCTCCCCCAACGCGCGGGAAGTCCTGGAGCGGTACGACTTCGCCCAGCAGATCAAGCGGCTGGACGCGGCTAACCTGCTGTACCAGGTGGTCGGACGGTTCGCCGACCTCGACCTGCGGCCGGTGAAGAGGGACGAAGACGGCAATCTCGTGCTCGGCGAGGACGGCAAGCCGGTCGAGATCGTCACCAACCACCAGATGGGCTACACCTTCGAGGAGCTGATCCGGCGCTTCGCCGAGCAGTCCAACGAGACGGCCGGTGAGCACTTCACGCCGCGGGAAGTCATCCGGCTGATGGTCAACTTGCTCGTCGCACCGGACAGCGACGCGCTTGCCCTCCCCGGCACGGTTCGCACGGTCATGGACCCGGCCTGCGGGACCGGCGGCATGCTCAGCGCGGCCGAGGAGCACATCACGGCCCTCAACCCGGACGCCACGGTCAAGGTCTTCGGCCAGGAACTCAACGCCGAGTCCTGGGCCATCTGCCGGTCGGACATGATGATCAAGGGTCAGGACCCGGAGAACATCAAGTTCGGCAACTCGTTCAGCGACGACGGCCACGCCGGAGCCACCTTCGACTATCTGCTGGCCAACCCGCCGTTCGGCGTGGAGTGGAAGAAGGTCAAGGACGCGGTCGAGGAGGAGCACGAACGCCTCGGTGAGAGCGGGCGGTTCGGGGCCGGACTACCGCGCATCAACGACGGCTCGCTGCTCTTCCTCCAGCACATGATCTCGAAGATGAAGCCGGTGGACGCCGCGGGGTCGGGCGGCAGCCGGATCGCGATCGTCTTCAACGGCTCCCCGCTGTTCACGGGGGCGGCGGAGTCGGGTGAGTCCAGGATCCGGCAGTGGATCCTGGAGAACGACTGGCTGGAGGGCATCGTCGCCCTCCCCGACCAACTCTTCTACAACACCGGCATCTCCACGTACTTCTGGGTGCTCAGCAACCGCAAGGCCAGGGACCGGCGCGGCAAAGTCGTCCTGCTGGACGCGCGCGACTACTGGCGCAAGATGCGGAAGTCGCTCGGCGACAAGCGCAAGGAATTGGGCGAGCAGCACATCTCCGAGATCACGCGGCTCTACACGGAGGCGCTGGCTGTCGTTGACGCGGCGGAGAAAGGCGGCGGCCACGACCTGGCCGACCAGGCCGGGAAGATCAAGGTCTTCCGTAACGAGGACTTCGGGTATCACCGGATCACCGTCGAACGGCCGTTGAAGCTCCGCTTCGAGGTGACGGAGGAGACGCTGACGGCAATCACCGCGTCCAAGCCGATCACACGGGCCACGAACGTCGAGGAGTTCGCGGAGGCGCTGCGCCCGCTGGTCGGCAAGTCCTGGACGACGAAGTCCGACGCGTGGATCGACCTGAAGGACGCGGTCGTCGCGGCCGGCCTGATGTGGCCGTCGGGCGCGCCGTTCGGCAAGGCCCTGCGGGAGGCGGTCGGCGTTCGAGACCCGGAAGGCGAGGTTCAGCGCATCAAGGGCCAGCCGGAACCGGACCCTGAGCTGCGGGACTACGAGAACGTGCCGCTGGAGGAGGACGTGGAGGAGTACCTGCGGCGGGAGGTTCTGCCGCACGTTCCGGACGCGTGGATCGACCACAGCAAGACGAAGATCGGATACGAGATCCCGTTCACGCGGCATTTCTACGTGTACAAGCCGCCGCGGCCGTTGGAGGAGATCGACGCAGAGCTGAAGGCGCTTGAGGGCGAGATTCAGGCGCTGCTGGGGGAGGTCACGGAATGAGCAACAGGGCACCTTACGCCTACCCGCAGTTTCCGCTTCGGCGTTTCGTCCACGAGATGACCGATGGGCCCTTCGGAAGTTCTCTGACGAGTAGCCATTATTCTGATGAAGGCGCACGTGTCATTCGCCTCGGAAATATTGGATCGGCTCACTTCAGGAACTCCGATGCAGCGTTCATCCCGATGGACTACTTTCACGAGTTGCGACGCCATGAAGTCAAGGCTGGAGATTTGCTCATTGCAGGGCTCGGCGATGAACGACATCCCGTCGGGCGTGCCTGTATTGCACCAGACTACCTAGGGCCCGCCATCGTTAAGGCGGATTGCTACAGAGTTCGACTCGATGAGAACCGACTCACGCATCGGTTCGCTGCATGGGCACTCGGATCTTCAACCGTCGCAGACCAAGTTTCAGCCTCGACCCGAGGGTCGACGCGGTCCCGGATCAATCTGGAGGTAGCACGCGAAATCTGTCTTCCCGTGCCGCCCGTGGACGAGCAGCGTCGCATCGCCGACTTCCTCGACGCCGAGACTGCCCGCATGGACAAAATGATTACAACTGCTCAACGTATGCGTACAGTTCTAAGCGAACGCAGGTCTGCGCACAGGGCACTAACCCTTCGAGGTGGGCACAAACCCGGGGGAAGATACATCCACCCGATGCTTGGCGACTTGCCGGATGAATGGAAGGTGAATCCCCTTAGGCGACTAGTTCCGCGGATCGGCGTAGGGGTGGTAGTTGACCCTTCGTCATATTTCTCAGACGAAGGAGTCCCCTTTCTTCGGGGTGCGAATATCCTCCCGGAGAAGTTTCACCTTGAGGGCGTTAAGCGCATTTCACTACTGGACAGTCGGAAACTTTGGCGTTCCCAGCTATTCGAGGGTGACGTTGTCGTGGTCCGCGCAGGAGACCCAGGCCGAGCGGCAGTCGTAACCGGTGAACTTAACGGCGCCAATTGCGCCTCAGTTCTTGTGCTCAAAAAGGGCGAAGCCCTGCTTCCCGAGTATCTCGCAGCATACTTCAACAGCGCGCTAGGCGCTGCGTATGTCGACTCTGTTCGATACGGTGCAGCCCAGGAACAAATCAACGTATCTCACGTGGTCGACTTCATGGTGCCTGTACCGTCGATTGCTGAACAAAAAGAAATTCTTGCAGAATTGCATCGCTCTGCAGCGCCAGGAGTCGCCATGGAGCGACTGTTGGCAAACCAATCCGCGGTCCTCGCCGAGCGGCGCCAAGCCCTGATCACCGCCGCCGTCACGGGCCAGATCGACGTGTCCACCGCCAGCGGACGAGGGATCGAGGAATGATCGCGCCATGAGTCCCGCCGCGCCTCACCGCCCGATGCCGTTCATCACCCGTGTCCGGGTGGACAACTACAAGTCCATCGCTCACTGTGACGTGGCTCTCGGCCGGTTCACCGTGCTGCTCGGGCTGAACGCCGCAGGCAAGTCGAACTTCCTCGATGCCCTGCGCTTCGTTCGCGACGCGCTGGTGAACGGCCCGGCCGCGACGGGGTGCGGTACCGCCCCCGCGTGGACCAGGCGGCACTGACCCAAGACATGGATCTCGGCCTTGCCCGCGCTAACTCATCCTCGTTCGACAAGTTCTGCCGCACCTACCTGATCACCGGAAAGCGGGGGGAATAGCCGCTCATGCCCGTCCACGACGAAGCAGCCTTCGGGAACGCCATAGTCGCCGCCTTGCTGGAGCGCGGTTGGTGTGAAGGAAGCCGACAGGACTACCGCCCCCAACTCGGCCTGGACACCGCCCAGCTCTTCGAGTTCATCGGCAAGACCCAAGCCGACGACTGGGCCGAGCTGATCGCCCTCTACGGCGGGGATCCCAACACCGCCCAGGCCGGGTTCGCCAAGCGCGTGGACCAGGCGATCGGAACCGACGGCGTGCTGGATGTGCTCCGCAAGGGCGTGAAGGACCACGGTGTCCTGATCAGGCTCGCGTACTTCAAGCCGTCGCTCGTCGCCTCGGACGCTGTCCTGGACGACTACCGAGCGAACCGGCTGACCTTCGTCAAGGAGCTGGAGTACGCCGCCAAGCAGGCGGACAAGGGCAAGCGACTCGACCTCACCCTCTTCCTTAACGGGATCCCGCTGGCGACCGCCGAGTTGAAGAACGCCCTCACGCGCCAGGGCGTGGAGGCCGCCAAGGACCAGTACCGCATGGAACGCGACCCCACCGAGCTGATCTTCACGCGGCGTGTGATCGCGAACTTCGCCATCGACACAGACCTGGTGTTCGTCGCGCCGGAGCTGCGCGGCAAGCCGACGCGGTTCCTGCCGTTCAACACCGGGTCGGAGGGCCCGGGGAAGCCCGGCGGTGCGGGGAATCCGGCGCCCACCGTCCCCGGGACGTACGCGACCTCGTACCTCTGGGAGCAGATCTGGGAGCGGGACACCTGGCTTGACCTGATCGAGCGGTTCGTACACCTCAGCAAGGAGAAGGGCCCGGACGGGCGGACGCGGAAGAAGCTGATCTTCCCGCGCTACCACCAGTGGGACATCGTCAAGAAGCTCGCCGACCATGCGGCCCGCCACGGCGCCGGTCACAACTACCTCGGCATGGCCTCCGCCGGCTCCGGCAAGTCGAACACCATCGGATGGCTGGCGCACCGCCTGTCGTCGCTGCACACGCCCACCGACCCCGCCGAGATCGATCCCGATGCGCTGGCCGCCGGGCTCAAGCCGGGCGCGCCCGTCTTCGACAAGGTCGTGATCATCACCGACCGCCGCAATCTCGACGCCCAGCTCCGGGAGACCGTCGGCAGTTTCGAGAAGACCGCCGGTCTGGTGGTGAAGATCGACGAGAAGCACGGCGCGAAGTCCGACCAGCTCGCCAAGGCGCTGTCCCGCGAGACCGGGAAGATCATCACGGTCACGCTGCACACCTTCCCGGCCCTCATCGACTACCTGCGCCGCAACCCCACCGAGATCCAGGGCCACAACTTCGCGATCATCGTGGACGAGGCCCACTCCTCACAGTCCGGCGGCGCGGCCACGGACGTACGCGCGGCGCTGCGTGGCCTGGGCCTGGACTCGGACTCCGACGAGCCCGGGGCCACCGAACAGACAGCAGCGACGGAGACCACCACCGATGCCAAGCTCCGTCGCAAGGCCATCCAGCGCAGCATGGCCTCGAACCTCTCCTACTTCGCGTTCACGGCCACGCCCAAGGCCAAGACGCTCGAACTCTTCGGCGCCCTGGACAGCGTCAACGGCAAGCCGACGTACGTCCCCTTCCACACGTACTCGATGCGTCAGGCCATCGAGGAAGGCTTCATCCTCGATCCCCTGCGCACCTACGTCACGTACGACACGTACTGGAAGCTGGTGAACAAGAACCCGGACGAGCGTGAGGTGGACCCGTCCAAGGCGAATCCGCTGCTCGCCCGGTACGCGCTCACGCACGACTCCACCGTGACGCAGCAGGCGCAGGTGATCGTCGAGCACTTCCGTACGCACACGGCCGGCCGGCTCGGCGGGCGGGCCAAGGCCATGGTGGTGACGGCCTCCCGGCACAGCGCCGTGCAGATGGCCCGCGCGATCAGGAAGTACGTCGACGACCAGGCGTACGCCGACCCCGGCGTCCTGGTCGCGTTCTCCGGGAGCCTGACGTACGACGGCGAGGAGACGACCGAGCCGAAGGAGAACGGCGGCCTCGCGGAGTCCGCTCTGCCGAAGGCGTTCGCGTACACACGCAAGGACGACAAGGCCGTGCGCACCGGCGGGAAGGCGACGCAGCGCGAGTACCGCATCCTGGTCGTCGCCGAGAAATACCAGACCGGCTTCGACCAGCCGCTGCTCACCACGATGTACGTGAACAAGAAGCTCGCGGGCATCAGCGCCGTCCAGACCCTCTCCCGCCTGAACCGCACCGCCGACCGCAAGTCGCAGGCGGACCTGGCCGTACTGGACTTCGTCAACGAAGCCGAGGACATCAAGGAGTCCTTCCGCCCGTACTTCGAGGAGGCGAACACCCTCCCCTCCGACCCCAACCTCCTCTACACCGCGCAGAGCCAGGTCATGCAGCCCGACATCCTCGTCGAAGAGGAGATGCGGGAATTCGCCGATGCCTACCTTGCGGCCGAGGAGAAGGCGGCGGGCTCTGTGGCCCGCTGGGAGAAGCTGCACGCGGAGCTGTACCGGCATCTCGGGCCCGCCGTCGAACGGTTCACCGAGCTGCTGGACCGCAAGGACGAGGCGGGTGACCCGGACGAGGACGCCCAGGAAGCCGCCGAGCAGTTCCGCGCGGACCTCAACGACTACGTACGGAAGTACGGCTTCCTCTCGCAGATCGTGTCCTACCGCGACGCCGACCTCGAATGCCTCTACCTCTACGGCCGCCACCTGCTCAACCGCCTGCCGCGTCGCGGAGACGGCGGCGTGGACATAGGGGACGTCGACCTCAGTCACCTGCGTATCCAGAAGACCGGCCAGCACGACCTCGCACTGACCTCGGAGGGAGCGGCGGAGCTGCGCGGCTTCGGCGAGGGCTCAGGTGGCGCCAAGGAGCAGGAGAAGTCGCTGCTGTCGGAGCTGATCGAGAAGTTCAACGACAAGTTCGGCACCGACTTCACCGATCAGGACGTGATCACGCCGTTCTCCGAGGCGAAGGCCGACCCGAGGGTCCGCGCCGCCGCCGTCAACGACGAGGAGAACTTCGGGCTTGTCTTCGACGAGGTCTTCGAAGACAAGATGGCCGAGCACATCGACACCATCGCCGACATGGGACGCCAGTACTTCAGCCACGACGACAGCTTCAAGCAGTCGCTCAATCAGAGTGCGCGCCGTGCGGCTTGGCGGATGATCCGCCGGGAGGAGAACATCGACGACGAGGCGGCCTGACCCACCTGGTCTTCCGGCCCCTCCCGGCCGACCGCTCCGCCGGGTCAACCGCCCTGGTGGAAAGGGAGGCCCGCGATCACGGAGGTTCCGCGCGTGGGGCGCGGCCGGACGGTCCAGGCGGTGGCGAGGCTGTCGACGAGGATCAGACCCCGACCGCACTCGGAGTCCGTGTCCGGGTGGGCCAGTGCTGGCTTACCCGTACCCGGGTCGGAAACGGCGAGCCAGTAGTGTCCGTCGGCGGGCCACAGGACGAGTTCGATGAAGTCCTCGTCCGCCCAGCAGGCGCCGTGACGGATGCCGTTGGTGACCAGCTCGGAGGTCAGCAGGCCGAGGTCGTCGCCGAGGTGGGGACGAAGGACCTGCGGCAACGACTCGGCGACGGCGTGGCGGGCCCGCCGTACGGAGGCGGGGCGGGCGGGGAAGCGCCAGTGGACGGGTACGAGGGGGATCTCGGGCATGGCGAACTCCACGGCTGTGTGAGGGGGTTGGGATCGCCGGTGGCCTACCGCCCTGGCCGCGAGTGCACCCGTCCAGGGCAGGCGGGCATGCTCACGCGGTGCGCTTCCGGCATTGCGGTGTGTAACTCGCGGGATACTGACAGTAGAGCAAGTGGTGGTAAATTTTCCACGCTCTCAAGAGAATTCACCACGGAAAGGTAAGGCGGCCTCCGAGTGTGACCGAGCGGCCCCAACCGGACGGAAGGAACCCCATGCCCCCGAGGACGACCCCTACGGAACGGCAGAAGCGACTCGGAAGTGAGCTGCGGCGCATCCGTACTGTGGCAGGCATGTCCGCAGAGTTCGCGGCGGGTCTACTGGGTGTGGACCGAGGCAAGATCTCCAACATCGAGTCAGGAGTCCGGGGCATCAACGCCGACCGCCTGCGCACACTGGCCTGCAACTGCGATGTGACCGATGAGGCATACGTCGAGGCGCTCGTCGAGATGGCCCAGGTGAGTACAGGCTGGTGGGAGCGCTATCGAGGCATCCTGCCCCAAGGCCTGCTGGACATCGCAGAAGCGGAAAGCAACGCTGTACGCATGCGCGGCGCCAACACCGTGCACGTGCCGGGCATGCTCCAGACATCGGAACAGGCGATGGCCATCTTCCGAGCCGCGGTCCCTGCCCTGCCCGAGCACGAGGTTGCCCTACGACTCGCGCTGCGTTCGGAACGCCAGCAGGTGATCACCGGCGACACCGCTATCCCGTACGTCGCTGTCATCCACGAGGCCGCACTGCGGATGCAGTTCGGCGGTACCGACGTGGCCCGTGCCCAGTTGGAGTACCTGCTTGAGGTCTCCGAGCGAGACAACGTCACCGTGCTCGTCCTCCCCTTCACCCACGGTGCCTTCCCTGGAGCCGGGCAGACCGTCGTCTACACCGCAGGACCCGTACCGCAGCTCGATACAGTGCAGGTGGACAGCTCCCACGGACCCGCCTTCCTCCACGCCGAGGGGCAGTTGGCGAAATACCGGGCACAACTCGATCTGTTGGAAGGTCTGGCACTGCCGCCAGAGCAGTCCCGAGACTTCATTCGTGAGCTCGCACGCCAACTGTGAGGAGCACCAGTGCCCGACATCACCTGGGAAAACCCCTTCTGTGCCGAGGGCAGCTCCTGCTTCCGCCTCGGCACCGACGCCGACGGGAACGGCTACATAGCCGTGGCCGGCCAAGAGGACCACTACCTCACCGACTCCCTCGAAGCCCTGCGTACCCTCATCACCGACATCAAGGCCGGCAAAGCCGACCACCTGCTGTAGGGCCCACAGCGCGCGCCGCCGCCAGTCGGTACCGTGTACAGCGATCGACTGACGTGGCATCAGGACGACGGGGGCGCAACGCGTGGCGCAGGCAAGGAGAATCGGCGAGCAGGGCCGCTATGAGCTGATCGAGGAGATCGAGTCCGGCGGCATGGGCACGGTCTGGCGCGGCTACGACGCCGTCCTGGACCGGGAGATCGCGGTCAAGCTCATCCGGCCCGACGTCGTCGCGACCCCCGCGCAGGCGAAGGAGTTCACCCACCGCTTCGAGCGCGAGGCGCGCGTCACCGCACGGATCGGGCATCACGGAGTGCCGCAGGTGTTCGACGCGGTATTGAACGAGGCGTCGTACGACCGGCTGTACCTGGTGATGGAGTACGTGCGCGGGATCTCCCTGCGCAGGGTGCTCACGGGCGCGGAGGACGGAGCGGCGGAGGGGCTCCCGGTGAGCTGGGCCGCGTCGATCGCCGCTCAGATCTGCACGGTCCTGTCGTACGCCCACGCCATCCCGGTCGTGCACCGCGACCTGAAGCCCGACAACGTCCTGATCTCCGCGGACGGCACGGTCAAAGTGCTGGACTTCGGCATCGCGAAACTGCTGCGCACGGACGTCACCCGGCTCACGGCCACCGGCAACCGGATCGGTACCAGCCGCTACATGCCGCCCGAGCAGATCGACTGCGCGCAGATCACACCGCTGAGCGACCTCTACGCGCTCGGCTGCGTGCTGCACGAACTCCTTGCCGGTGAGCCGGTCTTCAGCGGCGACAACGACTACCAGCTCATGCACCAACACATGGACGTGCCGCCGACGCCGTTGCGCGCCCTGCGGCCCGAGGTGCCGGAGGACCTGGAGTCGCTGGCCCTGGACTTGCTGGCCAAGGCGCCCGAGCAGCGTCCGGCCGACGCGTACGCGGTGTACGAGCGCCTGTCGCCGCACCTGCCGCAGCCAGGTTCAGCGGCTGACCCCGTGGTCTTCACCGACGGTGGCTCCCCTGCCGCGGTTCCCGACCCGACGGTGGTCTACCGGCAGCCGAACGCACCCCTGCGACGGACCACGACGCCTGCGCCCTCACCCGAGCCGACGGCTCCGGTGCCGGTCCCGGCGCGCGTCGACACCGCGCTGCGGGACGCGATCCGGGATGCCTACGCCCGGTCCGCGGACCTCGCCGAGAGGGGGCGGTTCGCCCAGGCCGCAGACGTCCTCAAGGCGGCGATCGCCACGGCGGCCACCGCCCTCGGCGCGCACAACCCCCGGGTGCTCGGCCTGCGGCGGCAGCGCGCGGCGGTCCTCATGGCGGGCGAGGACTTCCGGCGCGCCTTACCGGAGTTCGACGCGCTGGCCGCCGTCTACGCCCGTACGGCGGGACCGGCCGGCGACAACGCGCTGGAGTGCCGTCGGCACGCCGCCCACTGCCGGGCCAACCTCGGCCAGGCCACCGGCGCCCTGCGGGAGTTCCAGGAAGTCCTGGAGGTCGTGTCCGACACGGATGGAGACGCCTCCGAGACCGCTCTCGACCTGCGCCGCAGCATCGGTGTCCTCCTCTTCTCCGAGGGCCGCCGCAGCGAGGCCGAGGGGGTCCTCGACGCCCTCCACGAGGACATGTGCGTCCTCCTCGGCGAGGACCATGAGGAGACCCGCGAGATCGCCGATCTCCTCGCCCGGCTGCGCGGCCCGGAGGGACAGCGCCCTTACTGACGTCCTGCCGGTGCGGTGCACACACCGTCAGGCCTCGTCCTCGGCCTCTTCGCTGTGGATGCGCTGAGCCAGATCCCACAGGCTCAGGCCATCCGACTGGAACCAGCGAGCCGTTCCCTGGTTGGCCACGGGTCGCTCGTCCCAGTCGGCGTCCGCCCACATCCTCGACACCAGCCCGGACGGCGAGTACTGCTGCTCGTCGTACGCCCACAGGATCGGCTTGGTCCGGTGATTGACCCAGGTCGCCTGGCGTCGGCTTTCGTCTTCGGCAAGCCACTCTTCGATGGCGTCACGCTCGGGCTCGGTCTGAGCCACGTACCGAAGGGGGGATCCGTCCTTGATGACACGGCGGTCGACCAGAAGCGGCACGGTGTTCGGGCGACGCGGCTTGCGTTCCTTCACGGGAGGTGCGGGAACGGCGACGCCATCGGCCAGGTCACCGAGGACATGCTTCGCGAGTTCCCGGCACGTCTCCGCGGTCTGGAAGGCGGTCCTGATCTGGGGACGTGGCCCGTAACGAGTGACGATCTGGTGCGTCAACCGACGCACCAGATCCGGTACGAGGGCGGGAATCTTCTCCAGGACCTCGCTGTCCCAGTCGAAGTCGGGGTCATCGACACTCGTGGCGCCGAGATGCTGAAAGAGCAGGTGGGTGACGAGAAAGCCACCGTGCTCGGTGGTCGCAGCCTCGCGGCTGTTCTGACCACTGCCCAGTTCGTAGACCGCGCTCCGCGCCGCGCGAAGCGTGAGGACTGAGCGCCACACCTTCTGGGGAGAGGGCTCGCGTTTGAACAGCAGGGTGTGGCTGCCCTTGGGGCCCTGCTCCCAGAGGTTCTCCGTCGAACTGGCGGCCCGGGCGGCCTGTTCCACATCCGGGTGCAGGCACGCGAGTGCGAGAGCGAGTTCGTCCAGTGAACAACCAGTCTCGGGCGCGGCGACCGGCTCGCCGCGCTTGATCACGTACTGCTTGCGCAGTTCGGCGCGTAGGTTGGCCTTGATCGCCTGGTGCACGGGTTCGAGCGCGATGTGATCGCGCTGCTCGATGGCGTTCTGCCGGTTCGCCGCCTGCGAGACCTGTACGCCGAATTTCCGGTCCTCATGCGTGTTGATGACCTTGACGCTCAGGGTGGCGTGGGCCGCGGCCTCGCCGTCGTCGTGCATGGCCCTGGCGACAGCCCGTACCGTCTGAGCGCCGTTGACGATGCTCGCCCCCGTCACGGTGAGAGTGGTCGGCCTGCTCTGCGGTGCCTTGGCGCTGTCGTGCTTCGCCGTGAGCGAGTCGCAGATCATGGTGATGCCGTTGTTCAGGTGCCAGAATTTGGTGGGATCGGACGTAAGGGTCTGACCGATCTCCGCATTGGTGACGGTGGTCCCGAGCGGGGCCCGGAGATTCTGCTCGAACAGGCCGGTACCGTGCGTCTCGTACCACTCGGCAACGCTCTCGGCGGAGACCGTGCCCTGATAGGCCTCGAGCGGTCCCTTCTGCTGGTACCAGTCGTCAAGGCGTACATCCAGGCAGATCGGCTCCGGCCGAAGATCCGCATGGATCTGGTCATGGAAGTCTGCGGCGTACAGCACCTCGACGCTCATGCGGGCGCCATGCTTGTTGAACTCGTCGAGAGCGTTGTCGAGAACCTCGCGTGCTGGCGGGGAGGGCTCCACGGTGCCCATCAGCGCGATGACCAGAGTGGCTCTCTTGTTGACGATGAACGGCCTGGCCTCCAGGGCAAGGGCGCCGGCACGCTGGTTGAACTGGTCGTACAGCTCGTTCTCGATCCGGTTCAGGCCGTCCACCATCGCCTTGGCGGCGTCCACGTCGAAAGTCGCCGTACCCTTGTCGCTCCACTTCGCCTGGACGAGCAGAGCCTGCCCGCTCTCCGGCAGGGGGGCGATGGCGTCCAATCCCTGGTCCGCGATGCCGTCCGTGACGAACCGGGCCGCCTCGGCCACACTGCATTGGGCCACGCGTCGTACCGCGAGGGCTGCGAGGGCGCGGGAGAGGAAGCGCTGTTCGTAGTTGCCCCCTCGGAAGTGGGCGATGTCGCTGTCGTCTATCACCCCGTCGAATGTCTCGTGCAGTTGCTCGCGGACCTGCGTTACTTGGCGAGGTGTGTCCGCCCCCGAGGTGGCCATGGATGATTGCCTTCCCACTGGTGGTGTCATGCGATGCCCTGAGCCCGCATCCCGATCCCTGCGCCGTTGCCACGCGGTCGACTGCTGAAGTCGACGACCACCAAGGCGACACCAACCGTTTCGACAGTGGCCTCCACCCAGTCCAAGGCCACTTCGAAGGGCACGTCGCGCGCACCGAACCAGCCGTCGCGCACCAAGCGGGCGAAGTCGGTCGGCACCAGGTGGCGGGTGAGCATGTCGGTGGAAAGACCTGGGAGACCATGCACCGCGGCGGCCGAGACCGCTGCCGCAATCTGGCCGTAGGGGTAGATCGCGCCGGGGCTCGTCCGGTACAGAGCAGCAGTGAAGGGCACCTGCTCGTGAATGCGGAGAAAGAGAGGGTCGTCCAGCAAGCCGTAATCGTCGGCGCTGCGTCGGGCCGGTCTCGGTAGGCGGTGAACACGGCCGAGAAAATCGTCCAGACTGTGCCGGGCATCGGACGACAAGAGCCCGTTCGGGGCAGGACACAGGTAGCGCAGTATGACGAGCGTCCGGGTGTCCACGTGGTAGTAGTAGGCGTCGAGGGAGCCCTCCCCGCCGTCGACCACCCACCGATCGGTTATCGACGTGGCCTCGAAGTCATAGCTTTGGCGGCCTCCGCCGCTCGCGAACGCCTGGACGACGGTCTCACCGACACCGCTGAACCTCTCCGCTGCCCGCCCGCGGATGTCGTCGAGCATCGGCTGAACCGCAGTCCCGGTGAGCCCGCTCAGGAAGCCTGCCCGGGCGGCTGTCCTGTCCCAGCCGCGCACCGGCGCGAAGTCGTTCGGGGTGAACCCGGCTATCTTGGCGAAGAGCAGCAGAGCGTCACGCTCATCGCGCCAGCGGAGCTCCCGGTCGCTCCAGCCTTCGCCGTCGTCGAGCAACGGCAACAGCCTCTGGACTTCCCTCTCGACATCAGGGGAGATGCGCCGGAGATTGGCGAACACGATGTCCGCGCCAACCGTTACAGGACCGCTTTCCGGTAACGACCTGGCGAGTGCGCCGTCCCGCTCGCCGCCGGCGCACCAAAGCCCCGAGAAAGGCACCAGGCCTCGAATCCTTCGTGCACGGGTTACGACGACCTTCCGGTCCCGGTCGGTCTCGTGAGCAGGGCGGACGATGCCCAGCCCCCAGATCCGCTCCGGTTGCTCCCGGCCACCTTCGTCGCCCTGCTGGTCGGCAGGAGCAAGCAGGATCGCGAGGTGTGACTTGACCTCGGGCCACTCACGGCAGGGTTGGGAGTAGGACCTTTCCTTGGTGTGGTCGGCATCGAGCAGACGAAGTAAGTCATTGTCAGGGCGCAGAATCGCCAGCCGCGGCGATCGCGCCGAAGACGGGAAATCTACCCGCCTTGGTTGTGCGAATGCCATCCACTCCCCCGAACCGCCTGCCACCACACCAAGCCAGGCTCAGAGGGATGGTAGCGCGCCAGCTCCAACCTCTGGCTCACGTCCCCAGTTCTCGCCGCTTCGGCCGGCTCCGTTATGTCTTCGCCCAGTTCCTCAAGGACCAAGCCGACGGACTCACCGATTGCCTGGCGCCCGGTCAACGCTGCGCGCAGGTCGCTGTCCCCCGCGTCAAACGGCCGACGCTGTACCTTCGCTACCATGCGGCCTCGAAGGGGGACGGCCGTGAGCGAGCAGCAGGAGGCGCGGAGTGCGCTCCTCGCTGCCCGGTACGCGCGCGCCAACGACGCCGTGACCACCATCGCAGCCCCTCTACTGGCAAGCGGTGGCGTGGCGCTGATCGGCGTCGTCTCCGCGGACGAGGACAAGTTCCGCTGGCCCGGACCGGCCCTGCTGCTGGTGACGCTCGCCACCATCCTGCTCGTCTCGTGCGTGCAGTGGGGCTTCCGCGCACGCCCTTACCTTTACTCGATGGCCGATGTCGAGCAGCAGCACGGCGGCGCCCTAACGGTCGAGCAGCACGAGCGCTATGTGCACCAGCACGCGCTCGACATCGCCCGCTGGCAGCGCACCACCGCCCTGGCCGATGCGAGCTACACCGCAGGCCTCATCGCGCTCGGCCTGGGCGTCGCGCTGGTCCTCGCCCCGCCCACCGGCGGCACGCACGTCGGGTGGCGCTGGACGGCCTTCGCCGCCGTGCTCCTCGCCGTCGCGATGGAGGCTGCCTGGACACTCCTGGAGCGCGGCGACCTCGCCCTGAGGGCCTGGCAGCGGCGTCGACGCCTGCGCCAGGCCCGTGCAGCCAATACGTCCAACGGATAGAAGCGAACTGCTGATGAGTGATCCCCGTGACCAGGAGGAGCCGGACACTCCCCCCAACCCGACTCCTGATGTGGGGCATGGAGTGCCGGAACTCGTCCTGGAATGGAACGGACGGACCTGGACGCTGGATTCGTCCAGGTCGTACACGCTCGGACGTGATCCGCAGGGAGACATCGTGTTCGATGACGCCAGGGTGTCCTGGCGTCACGCCACGATCAGCTGGGGCGGTCGCAGTTGGGTCATCGAGGACCTCGGCAGCACGAACGGCACCTTCGTGCAGGGCCGACGGATTCACCAGAGGGAGATAGGCCCCGGCTCCGCCGTCCATCTGGGCAACGCAACGGAAGGCCCGCTGCTGAACATCCAGGGCTGGGACCAGGCAGAGGCCGCGGCCGGGTTTGGGCCGGCTGGACCTCCTGAGTGGGCTGAGCAGGCCGTTCCCCAGGGTCCCCCACCCAAGCTCGAAGCCACGTCCAGCGGCCACTACTGCGTGCCTGCGAGCGCGCCAGCACCCACTCCACCGCCACAGCGCCTGAGCCCGCCGCCGGCACATGCACAGCCCCTGAGCCCGCCACCGGCACTGAGCCCGGGCCCCGTCTACGGCGCGCCACCGCCACCGCTGGGAACTCGTTCGCGTGTGGGAGGTGCCGGAGAGGCAGATGCCTGCCCCGGGTGCGGCGTGGTCTACCCGCGGATGTGGCAGCGGCTGCGCGGGGCACGTGGCCGCCACGAGGCCGGCTGCCGGCTCGTATCCGTCCCCCTGCGCCATGTTGCCGGCCTGGACATCGCTGATGCCCTGCTACTCCTGGGTGACGGGGAGTCACAGGCCGGCCGGGACGAAACACACTGACCTCGGCGCCAAACTCACCACAGCGAGTCCTGAGGTTTCCGGCCCCCCGGGGGTGTTGCAGCCCGTCGACGCAGCAACCTCCCAGCGCCCCCAGCCCTGGGGTCCCACGCGTTGGCGGTGGCGAAGGGCGTGATGTCATCATCGGCAGGCAAGCCAAGCGGCGACGGAGTTCTTCCCGCATCTCAGCCCACGGACCACGTGCTGACGGCAGCCGGAGACCCTGCCGTGTACGCGCATCTCCTGTCTGCTGTGCCGGTGATCTGAGTGGATGAGCGGGAGCGTGCCCGGCCCGCTGGCCGAGGCTCTACTTCACTCTCTTGGTGCCAGTGATCAGTTTGGTGACGTATTTCTCGCCATCGGCGTACGCGAGGTCGTGGGTGTAGTTCTCGGAGACGTACTGGCGCCGCCCGGTTTCCCTGTCGGTGACCACCACGCGGAACCCCAGGGCGCTGCAGCCACGCCTGAACGGGACCCCGACGCCCATCAGGCCCTCTGCAATGTCGATGGCGAATCGTTCGCGGCTGACCGAGCCGTCCATCGGGGGCTCCGGACGGCGACCGGATCCGATATGGAATGGTCCGATTCGCATGGTGTGGCGCATGATGCCTCCCCGCGGGTACACGTGGAGTTTACGCCTGATCAGGCGTGGGGCTGCTTGCTGACATGTGTCGTCATGCAACACAGCCGCGGTTCGACCGGGGACCATGCATGCCATGCCGGGCCGCCTGAACCTCGTCGGTGATCACCCGCACGCCGTCCCGGGCGGCATCATCCGGTGCCGCCTGCTCCAGGCGCTGCAGCATCGCCTCAACGTCCGGGCAGTCGGGCACCGCGAGCACAATGAGTTCCATGATCTTCCTCTGGGCCGCTACGGCTTCGCCTTGGTACTGGCCACGGTAGATTTCCTCGCCGGACGGAGAACCGCGAGCACGGTCACCGAACCGTGGAGCTGTCGTGCATAGCGTGGCAACACGAGGAAGGTCTCAACCGAGGCACGACGAGGAGCATGGCCATGCTGCGGGCTGTAGGGAACGGCACGGTAATCGCGGAAACCCCGCGCTCCGTGATGGTCGAGGGCAATCACTCTTTCCCGGCCGAGGCGGCGCACCGCCAGTACTTCACCGAGAGTCGCACTCGGTCGTTGTGCTTCTGGAAGGGCCCGGTACTGCACCGTCACCGTCGACGGGCGGACCAACCCGAACGCGGCCTCGTACCACCCGCACCCGAGCCCCTCGCGCGCCGGATCACGAACCGTGTCGCGTTCTGGCAGGGCGTGAGGGTCGAGAGCGAGCCGGAGAACACGCCGTGACCGGCCGTCGTCCGGCCCGGGCGGGGGCCTGGGCGGTGGGGGCCGCAGCCGTTGCCGCCGGTGGCTATGCCGGGCTGGTTTCCGGCGCGCTGCCCGTCGACCTGGGCGTGGGCCGGCGTATCAGGCGGCTCGGGCCGCAGACCGTGGATATCGCGGCTCCCCAGGAGGTCGTGTTCGAGGTGATCGCCCAGCCGTATCTGGGGCGGGCCACCCGTGCCATGCAGGAGAAGGTCCAGGTGCTGGAGCGCGGCAGCGACATGGTGCTCGCTGCCCACTACACGCCCCTGGGCGGCCGGTGGACGGCCGTCACGGTCGAGACGGTCCGCTTCACCCGGCCCGAGCGCATCGACTTCCGTCTGGTGCGGGGGCCGGTACCGCATGTTGTCGAAGCGTTCGTCCTCACCATGCGCGCGTCGGGTACGCGCCTGGTGTACGAGGGGGAGCTGGGCACCGACCTGTGGGCGGTCGGGCAACGCTGGGGGCAGCTGGTGGCCAGGCGCTGGGAGGACACGGTCGCGGCCTCGCTGACGTCGGTCAAGGAGGAGGCCGAACGGCGCGCGGCCCGCCGGTGAGACCACGGCCGACCTCGCGTCCCGAGGGGGCATACCGTCGAGGGAGGAGGTCCGCGCCGAGCAGCAGGTTGAGCGCCCACGGTGGCGTCGACGATCTCGTGCCATACCAGCACCGGCTGCGGGTACGTCCTCACCTCGCCGCGGTGCTCCAGGCCGAAGACCGGGTCGTCGTCGGCGAGGACGTCCGCGTCGCGAGCCAGGACGAACCGGGGCCGGTCGAGGGAGGGGATTCCGTCCTTGCCCGGCCCCGCCGGGGACCGCTGCACCGGCCAGCGCCTCCAGCGACGGATCCTGTGCGGGCTGGACAGTGGGGACCGATTCGGGCGGGCGGTCCGAGACGGCCTGCCAGCCGATGACGCCCCCGCCCACGAGCAGGACGACGACTGCCCGGTCACGCCGGCGCCCTTGATGACCTGCCGCCGGTCCCGCCGGGGCTGCCACTGACCGTCCACCCTGCATCACCTGTAACACGGTTCCCACACTCCCGATGGTCCAGCGCAGCGGATGCCCGTTCGGTGAGCGCGCTTACCGTTCTCGGCTCCCACCCCGGCCTACCGTTCAGAGCATGGTGCTGCGGGTCGTGCTGGGTGCGGTGTACACGGCGATGGCGGTCGGCCAGCTCGCCTCCTTCGGGCACATGTCCGGGATTCTGGCCGCATACAGGCTGGTGACCGGCGGTGCCGCGACCGCGCTGGCCGTGGCACTCATAGCGGGCGAGCTGGTGTGCGGGGGCTGGTTCCTGGCCCGCCCGCGGTCGCGGGCGATCGTGCCGGTGTGGGTGTTCACGGCCGTCGCGGTGGTGTGGGCATTGCTGGCCGTGCAGGCGTACGCGCGCGGGCTCGCGGTGGCCAACTGCGGCTGCTTCGGGATCTACCTGCCCCAGCGGCTGAGCTGGTTCGTACTCGTCCAGGACGCACTCCTGCTGCTCTACTCGGGGCTGCTTCTGCGCGGGGCCCGCACTGCCCTGCCGCAACTGCCGAGTGCCCGGACGTGAGGGAGGAGGCCGATGCCTGATGCCCGGATCCCGCAAACCCTTCGGCTGCGCGGCATGCCGGCCGCAATCGGCAGACCGCTGCTGATAGTGCTGTCCTGCGCGGGCCCACTGCTCGTCGCCGGCGGCACGGCCGTCGCCGTCGGCGCTGAGCGGCGCAATCCCGTTGATCGCCGTCGGTGCGGTGATGGGACTCGCCGCTGTCGCCCGCACCCCGCGCTACCGGTCCCGCCGTGGAGCCGGGCCGGAGGCCTGCTGCCCGTCCGTCACCCCACCATCCGACGCGGCCGGCCGAGGCAGACGCCGCAGCAGGACGCAGCACCGCCCGGGACGGGCGTGTGACCCAGACCGCTATGCGAGTGGAGGAGCCCCGGATGACCCAAGCACCCGCGCCCCGGCGCAAAGTGGACCGCGACGAGGTGTTCGTGGAGTTCACCAAGTCGATCTGCCCGATGTGCAAGACGCCCGTCGACGCACAGGTCAACATCCGTGGGAACAAGGTGTTCCTGCGGAAACGCTGTCGCGAGCACGGTGAGTTCGAGGCTCTTGTCTACGGGGACGCGGAGGAGTACCTGTCGTCCTCTCGGTTCAACAAGCCCGGCACCATCCCGCTGGTCTTCCAGACCGAGGTCAAGGACGGCTGCCCGAGCGACTGCGGGCTGTGCCCCGAGCACAAGCAGCACGCCTGCCTCGGCATCATCGAGGTCAACACCGGCTGCAATCTCGACTGCCCGATCTGCTTCGCCGACTCCGGCCACCAACCCGACGGCTACTCCGTCACCCACGCCCAGTGCGAGCGGATGCTCGACGCCTTCGTGGCCTCCGAGGGCGAGGCGGAGGTGGTGATGTTCTCCGGCGGAGAGCCCACCATCCACAAGCACATCCTCGACTTCATCGATCTCGCCCAGCAGCGCCCCATCAAGAACGTCAATCTCAACACCAACGGCATCCGCCTCGCCTCTGACAAGCGGTTCGTCGCCGAGCTCCGCAAACGCAACCAGATCCCCGGCAGGTCGGTGAACATCTATCTCCAGTTCGACGGCTTCGACGAGCGCACCCACCGCGAGATCCGGGGCCGCGACCTGCGCACTTTCAAGCAGCGGGCGCTGGACAACTGCGCCGAGGCCGGGCTGACCGTCACCCTCGTCGCCGCCGTCGAGCGCGGCCTGAACGAGCACGAACTCGGCGACATCATCGAGTACGGCATCGACCACCCCGCCGTGCGCTCCGTGGCCTTCCAACCCGTCACCCACTCCGGCCGCCACGTGGAGTTCGATCCGCTGAACCGGCTCACCAACCCCGACGTCATCCGGCTCATCAACGCCCAGCGCCCGCAATGGTTCCAGAAGGGCGACTTCTTCCCCGTCCCCTGCTGCTTCCCCACCTGCCGCTCCATCACCTACCTCCTGGTCGACGGTGAGGCAGGCAACCGAACCGTTGTGCCCATCCCACGTCTGCTGCAGGTCGAGGACTACCTCGACTACGTCACCAACCGCGTCATGCCCGATACGGGCATCCGCGAGGCACTGGAGAAACTCTGGTCCGCCTCCGCATTCATGGGCACGGAGACGACCGAAGAGAAACTGCGCGCCACCGCCGAGGCCCTGGACTGCGCTGGGGGCACCTCCCGTGCCGGAGGCTACGGGGGAGCCTGCGGCATCGACCTCCCGCAGGCGGTGAAGGACCTCAACGACAAGGCGTTCATGATCGTGGTCCAGGACTTCCAAGACCCCTACACCCTCAACGTCAAACAGCTGATGAAGTGCTGCGTCGAGGAGATCACCCCCGACGGACGCCTCATCCCCTTCTGCGCCTACAACTCCGTCGGCTACCGCGAACAGGTCCGCGCCCGGATGTCAGGCGTACCCGTCGCCCAGGTCGTACCCAACGCCCTGCCCCTCGCCGGCCGCCTCGCCACGACTCCGTACGGATCCAAGACCGCACACGCCGCGACCGGACAGGAGCCCACCCCATGACACAGCCGCCCGCCGGTGAGGAGATGAAGGCGTGCTGTGCCGCCGCGTACTCCTCCGACGTCGTCACTCTGCTGCTGGGCGACTCCTACCACCCCGGCGGCACCGCCCTCACCCGCCGCCTCGCGGACGCCCTCACCCTCGGCCCGGGTGAGCGTGTGCTCGATGTCGCCTCCGGCCGGGGCACCACCGCCCTGCTCCTCGCCGACACCTACGACGCCCACGTGGACGGGGTGGACTACTCCGCCGCCAACGCCGCCCTCGCACAAGGCGCAGCCCAAGCGGCCGGGCTGGCCGGAAAGGCCCGCTTCACCACCGGAGACGCCGAACAACTCCCATACCCGGACGGTGTCTTCGGCGCGGTGGTGTGCGAGTGCGCGCTGTGTACCTTCCCCGACAAAGCGCAGGCCGCAGCCGAATTCGCTCGCGTCCTGCGACCTGGCGGCCGACTCGGCATCACCGACGTCACCGCCGCCCCCGGCCGGCTTCCGCCCGAACTCACCACCCTGGGCGCCCGGATCGCCTGTATCGCCGACGCCCAGCCGCTTCAGGAGTACGCGCGCATCCTGTCCGGTGCCGGCCTGCGCACCGTCACGACGGAACGCCACGACCAGGCGATGCTGCGCATGATCGACCAGATCGAGGCCCGCCTGAACCTGCTGCGCATGACAGCCCGGGACAAGCTCACCACCGCCGGCGTCGACCTCGACGCCGCCCCGGGGGTCCTCGGCGCAGCCCGTTCAGCAGTCGCCGACGGTGCTCTCGGCTACGCCCTGCTCATCGCAGCAAGGGACCAGTGACAGCCGATCGGGACTACCGCCCGGTAGGTAAGCGCGCTGCCTGCCCTGTGCGGCGTCATCAGTCGCGGGTGCGATTGCCTACGCCGCAGCCGCGATCTCTCTGGCACCGGGCCTGGCAGGCGGGCCGGTGCTCGCGGTCCTCGATGGCCCGCTCGACGCCGAGTGCCATGGCCGATCACCGCACGCAACGGCCGTCATGCAGCCATCATCAGCAGCATGGTCGCCATGGAACCGCCCATGCCGACGTGCCCTGCGAGGGCGGCGTTGGGCGCGGACAGTCCCACGCGGCTCCTGCGGGGCCGACCGTGCCGGGCGCGCTTCCCGCCTGCCGTTGGCACCGGGCGGCTGCCGCCTCGCAAACGGGCCCGCACAGCCGACACCGCGGACACCAGGAAGTACAGAGCGAGCAGGCCGAAGACCGACCGCCATGCCATGACGGCACCTGACGACTCGGCGACTCCCGCTATGGCGTGAGCGCCCATCCCTTCCATCCCCGGCATGTGGTGAAGGGATCCGGTATGGGATCCATGCATGGACCCCATACCGTGCATGCCGTGCGCGGAGGAGGCGGCCAAGGCGAGCGCCGGGCCGGAGGTGGCTCCCGACATGGCTCCGGGCATGGCCAGGGTCATCAGCACCATGGCAGCGCTACCGATGACGTGATGGGCCCCGTGGTGGAGTTGCTTCCAACCGCCCTGGACCGCGCGGTACACGGACAGAGCAACTCCGCCCAGTCCGAATGCCGCGAACACCGCGGCCCACCACACGCCCTGCTCCCCGTACACGCCGGCGGTCGGGGGTGCGGACATGACGGCCATTCCTGCGGCCATGGTTCCCTCGGCGGCCGCCTCGTAGCGCTCCAGGCCGCCCACCGACACCAGCCGGACCAGACTTCCAGCAGCCACTGCGGCGGCTACGACCGCCAACGTCCAGCCCAGCACCAGACCCATCGCCTTGCCACCTCTCGAAAGAACCTCGGCTTTCTCGATCTCGGCGACTCCGCGGCGTCACCGCACGCCGATACCGCTCCGGACGGCGTGGGCGGCGCGGCGGGCTGCGTCACGAGACCCCGGCCTTGCCGACTTCCGCTGTGCCGCTCAGTACGTACGAGATGCGGGGTTGACTCATGCGGATCCCGTTCCGCGGAGGCGACCGCTTGGTGGACCGCCGCGGACCCTGGTGCTCGCTCCCGGAGGGCAGCGTCCGCCACCCGTGGCGGCGGCCTGCTGGCGGGACCCGGTGGGTGGGGTTAACGTACTGGCGTGACGCGTACATATTAAGGATATTTCCGGCAGCTTCGCCCGACAGAGAGGCCCCTTCCATGCGCGCCGTCACCTATGACGCCTACGCCGCCGACGACTCCCGTCTGGCGGTCGGCGAGGTCCCCGACCCCAAGGTCGGACCCGGGACTGTGCTCATCGAGGTGCGCGCGGCCGGGGTCAATCCGGTGGACTGGAAGGTGATGGCCGGAGCGCTCGACGGGCTGATGGACACGGTGTTCCCGGTCATCCCCGGCTGGGACGTCGCCGGGGTCGTCACGGCACTCGGCCCGGACACACCGGAGTTCGCGGTCGGTGACGAGGTCATGGCCTACGCCCGCAAGGACGTGGTGCAGGCGGGCACCTTCGCCCAGTACGTCACCGTGTCGGCCCAGGCCACCGCCCACAAGCCCGCCATCCTGGACTGGCCGCAGGCCGGTGGGCTTCCGCTGGCGGGGATGACCGCGCTGCGCAGCCTCGACCGGCTCGAAGTGGGAGCGGGCGACGTCCTGCTGGTCCACGGTGCGGCCGGTGGGGTGGGCTCCTTCGGGGTGCAGATCGGCGTCGCCCGTGGAGCCCGGGTCATCGGCACCGCCTCCGAGCGCAACCACGACTTCGTACGCGGCCTGGGCGCCGAACCCGTCGCATACGGGGACGGGCTGGCCGACCGGGTGAAGGAGCTGGCGCCCGCGGGGGTGGTTGCGGTGGCGGACTTCGTCGGCGGGCAGGTGGAGACGACCCTGGCGGTGCTGGGCCCCAAGGGACGCCACATCTCGATCGCCGACCCCGCCGTCGAGGAGCACGGCGGCCACTGGATCTGGGTCCGGCCCGACGGCGCCGAGCTCGCCGAACTGGCCGCCCTCGCCGAACGCGGCGCGCTCACGGTCGAGATCGCCGGCACCTACCCGCTGGATCAGGTCGGCACCGCCTTCGACGCCAGCCGCGCCGGCCACACCCGCGGCAAGCTCGTGATCACGCCCTGACCCACGCCGTCAGCCGCGGGCAGGCTGAGGGTGACAACGCGGTGAACGACAACTGGAGGACTGGGCCGCCCGAATGGTGATGTCGCGAAATCGGGCAGGGTTGCCGGAGGTGGCCGCGTCGAACGCCGAGTCAACAGCGACGCCACTGGGCGGGTAGGGGAGCAGGTGCCGGCACGGGAGTTGATGCCCGGACTGCTGGCCGACCTGCCGCGCAGGAGTCCACTCGTGGCCGCCTTCCCGCCTGACTGCCCTTGGCTCGAAAATCACGCCTACTGCGGTCGCTGTTGCACTAATTTTTATGCCGCAGCACCGACTGTCACGAGACGGCCAAGCGCCCCACACCATCCACGACAGGAGGAAGATGCGTCCAACAGCACGCTGGGGGAACCATGAACACCCGCACGACCACAGCGATCGTAAGCCTCGCCGCCGCCCTCCTGCTCACCGCCTGCAGCGGCCTGACCCATCCCGCCACACCCGACGCCGAGGCCGCGCCTGAGGAGACCGTCGCCGCCACAGCGAGCTCGTCTCCGTCTCCCAGTCCGGCGGCAGGGTTCAAGGTCGGCGAGGAAGCCCGCAACGGCGGCGCAGTCGTCAAGATCAGCAGAATCCATGAGGTCGACGGGATCACCATGGACGGAGGCACGAAGAGGGCAGGTGCCGAAGAGAAGTATGTGGGCCTGGAGGTCGTCGTCTTCAACGACACGAAGGCCAGTATGGACCTCACGTGCTCGCTGCCCATCGCCAACAGCCTGATCGACGACCAGGGCCGCCGTTACGACGCCATCGGCGACCTGTACGAGATTCCGGGGAACCCGGAGTGCAACGAGCAGCTTCGGCCCGGCTCCAAGGACGAGATGGTGTTCGCCTACCGCGTGCCGAAGGGCGCGACAATCACGGCTTGGGAGTTTTCCGAGTCCGGCCTCGAGTCCGACCGGGAACCGACCACCATCCACCTCAGCGGACCCTCCCCGACGTAGCCCGATCCAGGCGCATGCTCGACCTGGCCTCCACGTTGTCGACATCCCGGCGGTACGGGCCGGGCGCCCCGGCCCCGTCATGAGTCCTGCCGAACTGTCCTGACGTGCGGTTCCTGCAGAGGGGACCCAGGTCGAGCGACCCGTTCGTCCGAGACCTTCCGGTGGAAGTCCGGTGCTCGCCCGGAGTGTCGGCCTCGCGGCAGGATCACCGCGGCGCGAGCCGAGCGGGAGCGGGCAGCAGAGGGCGGTCATCAGGCGTCACGAGGGCTGTCATCAGGCGCCAGGCCGGGAGACACCCATCCCGAGCCGTCTCACTCCACCGGCACGGCCGTCCGTTCCATTCTCCGCTCGGCTGCCCTCGCGACCGGGGGGACCAGTAGGCCCGCCGCCCCGAAGAGCACCGCCAGGGCGATCCAGCCCGAGGCGCCGTGCTCGATGACGCCGATGGTGAGCAGGGCCGGGCCGACCAGATACTGCGCGCTCACGCCCAGCCCGAAGATCGCCAGGTACTCCCCCTGCCGTTCGGCCGGTGCGAGTTGGTAGGAGAGGCCCCAGCCGGCCGCCGACTGGAACAGCTCGCCGGAGGTCAGCAGAACCACCCCGAGGACGAGGACGGCGGCGGCCCAGACAGCGGGCAGCTCTCCCGCGGTCGCAAGGACCAGGCTGCAGGCGGCCAGTGAGACAGCGGCCCACCGCATGGCGCGGATCGCACCGTCCAGTGAGTCGGCGCCACGGCTCACCCGCACCTGGAGCAGCACCGCCATGACCGTGTTGATCACGAGCAGCGGGCCCACGATGGCCCGGGGCGCCTCGGTGTGGAGGGTCGCCCACAGAGGGAGGGCCACGCTCAGCAGTGACATATGGAGCACCATCACCGCGTTCAGTCCGGCGACGGCCAGATAGCTTCCCTCGCGCAGCGAGCGCGGCCACAGGGTACGGGCCGGCCTGCTCGTGGTCGCGTCGTTCGCGAGCAGGGGCACCCGGAGCAGCAACAGCCCGGCGAGCAGGAAGCTGACCGCGTCGCCGAGGATGATGGACAGATAGGCCGCCCGGGTGTCGAAGGTGAGGGCCACCGTGGTCAGCAGCGCGCCGAGGGTGAACCCGACGTTGTAGACCGAGCGGAACACCGCGATCAGCCGCATCCGCAGGTCCTTGCCCGCATGGCGCTCGATGAACATCTGAGCGATGGGCTGGACGGCCTGGGCCGGTATTCCCACGGTGCAGGCGACCAGGAGGAACATCGGAAAGCTGTGCACCAGTGCGTACGCCGCGAATCCCGCCGCCTGCCACAGATGCAGCAGGACCGAGACCGCTCGCGGCCCGATCCGGTCCGCGAGCATGCCCAGCGGCGGCAGGGCGAGGAAGCCGCAGAGCCCGGCCACCGTCAGTCCGATACCGACCTGGGAGGTGCTCAGCCCCGCGCTGCGGGTGAAGAAGACGGCCGACCCGGACAGGAACAGCCCCGTCCCGGTCGAGTCCACCAGGCTCGAGACGATCAGCGGACGGCTGTGCCCGGGCAGGCCCAGGCGCTTCATCAGCACGGTCGGTCCTCCGTCGGTCCGGCCGTGCCGAGGGCACGGTGCCCGCCGCGGATCTGCCAGGCCCCGCGGTAGGAGTCGCCGTCGTAGACCACTTCGGCGGGTGCGGGGCGGCTGAGGAACGCCGTCAGGCTGGCGGTGGGCCCGTAGGCGCCGACATTCGGTACGACCAGCTGGTCGCCGACGGCGGGCATCTCCATCTCGGTGCCGACGGTGAGCCGGTCCAGGGGCGTGCACGAGGGGCCCACCACGTCCACCGGGGTCGCCGCGACGCCGTCGTGCCCCGGTCCCGTCAGCGGTCTGAAGGCCGCCCGCGGACGCAGCGTACGGCCGAGGCCCGACATCCCGCCGAGGGCGTTGATGCCGGCGTCCGTGACCACGACACAGCGGCCGTCCGCGCGCGGTTTGACATCGACCACGGTGGTCACGAGTGCCCCGGCGGAGGCGCACAGCCGGCGGCCGGACTCGAACCACAGCTCCGCCGTCCCGGACAGACCGCCGCCGGACAGGGCGGAGGAGAGCGGGGACACGAGATCCGCCAGGGGGACTCCCTCCCCTTCGGCCGCGTACGGCCAGGGAAAGCCCCCACCGAGGTCCGCGACCTCGACATCGACCCCCGCCTCGGTGGCGACGCGGGCGATCACGGCCGAGGCGAAGGTGAAGCCCTCCAGCAGCGCCGTGACATCGGGGACCTGCGAGCCGAGGTAGACATGGAAGCCCCGCAGCCGCAGATGTGCACTGCCGCGGGCCGTCTTGCAGGCCTGTACGGCCTCGGTCTCCTCGAAGCCGAACTGCCGTCCGTCCGCCATGGACAGGCCGGCCGGCGGACGCATCGTCGGCTGGAGCCGCAGCAGCAGCTCGACCGTCCGGCCGGCGGACTCCGCGAGCCGGTCCAGACGCGCCATCTCGACGGAGGATTCGCAGGAGAAGCGGACGATACCGCGGGTGAGCGCGTGCCGTATTTCCGCCTCGGTCTTCCCGGGGCCGGTGCACAGGACCCGCTCCGGCGGAACCCCGGATTCCAGGGCGACATCGATTTCCCCGACGGAGGAGACCTCCGCCCAGCACCCCTCAGCCGCGATCGTCCGCACCAACTCCGGAAGCGGATTGGCCTTCAGGGAGTACAGCAGCCTCGATTTTTCCGGAATGGCATTTCTCAACTCCTTCACACGTTCCCGCACTTCCTGCAGGTCGTAGACGTACAGCGGGGTGCCGTGCCGCAGCACGGCGTCCTCGAGCTGGTCGGATGTCAACATTGAGGGTGCGAAGCTCCCGTCGTGCCATGGCGAACCGGTTCATGACGGACCGATATTCAGCGCGCTTGATGCACCGTGCTACCATAACTCGCCCTGTACGAGGGGCCGTTGGACAATCCCTTTGGATGTGGTGAACCGGTCGTGCCCACCGCCCTATCCCTCCTGCTGGCAGAGTTGAAATGTCCCGAGGGCAGCGATTCCCGTTTCTCACTGTCCGCCGCGGAGCGCCGACTTCATGAGGCGATTGCCCGGTTCGCCCGGACGACGGTGGCGCCGGGCGCGACGGAACGAATCCGGAACCGCGTCTTCGACCCCGGGGTCTGGACCGCGGCCGCCGAGTTCGGTCTGACCGGAATGGGAGTGGAGAGCGATTCGGAAAGGGGATTCCGCCCTTCCGCGGCCTTCCCTCTCGTTCTCGCCCTGGAGGCATTGCAGTTCGCCGGCGAGGACAGCGGCTTCACTCTCGCCCTGGCGGCCCATACCGCCCTGTGCGAGATGCCGATCGCCGCCTTCGGTACCGTGGAGCAGCGGCGGCGCCATCTGCCGGGCCTGGTCTCGGGCGACCGCATCGGGGCGCTGGCCGTATCCGAGCCGGGGCACGGCTCCGACGCGACCCGGGTCACGACCGAGGCCTCGGCGACGGACGACGGCGGTTATCTCCTCAGCGGAGTCAAGTCGTATGTCTCGAACGGTTCGCTGGCCGATGTCGTCATCGTGCTGGCCCGCACCGCTCCCGGGGATCTCGGGTTCGGGCTGACCGCCCTGCTGGTGGAGCCGCGGACCATGGCCGGGGTGACCAGCAGGGACCTCCCGCTGTCCGGCTACCGCTCCTGCCCCGTCTCCCAGCTGGAGTTCGACACGGTACGCGTGCCCGCCTCCCATGTGCTCGGCCGCCCCGGCGCCGGCTTCCACACCGTCGCCCGCCGCGTGTTCGCCTGGGAGCAGTCGGTGATGCTGGGTCCGGAGATCGGCGAGATGCAGCGCTGTCTGGACGCCTGTGTGGAGTTCGCGGCGCAGCGGGGAACCCCGGACGGGCCGCTGGCCGGGCTGGGGCAGACCCAGCGCCGGCTGGCCTCCATGAAGACCCGGCTCGAGACGGCGCGGATGGCTGTGCACCGGTCCGCCTGGGAACAGGACGCGGGCGTACGGGGGTCGGCCTGGGGGCCGTTGACCAAGAAAATTGTGGCGGAGAATGCCCTGGACAACGCAACCGACGCCATGCAGATCTTCGGCGCCGCAGGGGGGCTGGAGGACGGGCCCATCGCCCGGACCCTCCATGACGCCCGGCTGGCGGGCATCGCAGGTGGGAGCATCGAGCTGCAGGAACAGGCGCTCACGGCCGCCCTCGTCAAGGAACACGCCCGGAGCACATCTGCGCCACGGCCGCAAGGCGCGTGATCCCGCCTTTGTTGGAAATAGGCGGGAAATCGTCGATCTGCTTCGCTAGGCTCTCTTCTCAGGAACACTCAAACTGGTGTTCCAAGGGGGACCTGACGGGGGGTCACCATCACCCGTTCGGCCATGCCCTCACTGTTCTCACACTTCGACGGAGCTCCGAGCGAGCGCATCCGAGAGAATACCGGAGGCAGCAAGGTGGCATTCAAGACCATCGAAACCAACGGGACAGGGACCGGTCACCTCAAGGCAGTCGAAATTGGTGTCACGGCCCGATGTAACTTCCGTTGTTCCTACTGCGGGGCCTACGACCTGACGGAGAAGAAGCTCCTCTCGCCCACCGACGTCTTCGGCGTCCTGGACAACCTGCCGGACCTGGAGCGTGTGAAGCTCTCCGGCGGTGAGGTCCTGCTCCAGTTCGACTCATGCGTCGAGATCATCCGTTACGCCACCGCGCGCGGCCTGGAGACCCAGGTCAACACCAATGGAACGCTCCTCGACGAGGACCGTTTCGCTCAGCTCGAGGACGCGGGCCTCGGCGTCATGCACTTCTCGCTCAACCACACGGACGCGGCCCGCCACTCGGCGTTCTACGGGGTCAAGGAACGGTTCTTCGACAAGATCGTCGAGGCCATCGAGCGGGCCGTCGCCTCCCCGTCGATCGAGGCGGTCGTCGAGACGATCCTCTTCGACGAGACACGCGACGCCATGACCGACATCCACAGGTTCGTCGCGGACCGCGGCGTGACGCTGCACGAGATCCAGATGGAGATCCCGAGCATGCACGAGGGGTACTCGAGTACCCTGCCGCGCGAGGAGATCCTCCAGGTCATCGGCGACGTGGTGCGTAACCGGGACCCCAGGACCACGCTGTACTTCAGCTGCCTGTCCGCGTACTTCGGCGCGTCCGGCGAGGCGTGGAAGACACTGCGTCCGCTCTTCTCCGACCCCGGCGTCATCAACTCCACCTGCATCGAGGGCAAGGCTCAGCTCCACGTCCACTCCAACGGTGACGTGATGATCTGCGAGCTCGGCTGCCCCGAGGTGATCGGCAACGTCTTCCAGGACAATCTGCTCACGCTCTTCAACGAGAACACCCGGCTGCAGGAGTTCATTCACAAGAAGCACGACGAGCAGACCTTCTCCTGCTTCCGTATGCAGGAGGACGCGTCGAAGAAGAAGGAACCCGTTCTGCTCCCGATGCCGAGGTTCTGAGCGACCGCGACCACACAGCGCAATGTCTTCTCTCATACCTTTCGGAGCCGACACCTTCCGTATGGGTGATGACGCCGATCCCGCCGCGAGGCAGGCCCCCTCCCACGATGTGGAACTGGGGGGCTTCGGCATCGCGGCGGGGTGCGTCACGGCTGCCGAGTACTTCGAATTCATCAAAGGCGCGGGGGACGGCTTCGACGAGTCCTGGTGCGACTACATCGACCCGTGTTTCATCATCCGGGTGGGGACCGGGTTCGAACTGCGCCCGGGGACGGACGACTTCCCCATGGTCCAGCTGGACTTCTGGGGATGCGCGGCGTACTGCAACTGGCTCTCGGTCACGGAGGGGCTCACCCCTGTCTACGACCTGGCCGCGGGCACGGGTGACATCGGCCGGGACGGCTACCGGCTGCCCACCGAGGCGGAGTGGGAGTACGCCTGTGTCACGGGTCTGGCCGAGGACGGTCCCGTGCCGGGCACGGTCAACCACCTCGGCGCCGAGCTGGCCGAGGGGCTGCGGCGGGCGGGCGAGGACCGCAAGGGCGGCTTCTGCGTCCCCGAGTGGACGCCCGGCCCGGTGGAGGTGACGGCCGTCCCGCCGGACCGTAACGGCCTGCACGCGATGCTGGGCAATGTCCGCGAGTGGTGCCACGACATCTACTCCCACTACGACGCCGCCCCGAAGCGCCATCCCACGGGGGGCGGGCGCGGGCACTACCGCGTGGTCCGCGGCGGCTCCTTCCTGGACGGGCACGAGATGTGCGGTCCGCGGGTCCGCGCGGCGTCGCACGAAAGGAACAAGTGCATGCAGTACGGCTTCCGTGTGGCAAGGAGCCTGATATGACGGTGGACGGCCGGACCGCCACCCGGCCGGTGATCCCGCGGTTCGTCACCATCCCCGCGGGCCCCGGCCTGCAGGGGGATCCCTTCGGGGAGGGCGATCCGGACGAACACCCCGTGGCCGAGCGGGAGCTGGCGGCGTTCTCCATCGCGGCCACGCCCACGACCACCTCCGAGTACCTCGCCTATCTGACCGACACCGGCCTCGACCGTGAGCCGAGGCCGGATCTGCACGCCTTTCCCGAGCGTTCCGCCACCGGTCTGCGGACCGGGCCGGACGGTCGTGTCGTCTGCCCGTCGGGCGCCGGGAACCACCCCGTCGTCTTTGTCACCTGGCACGGCGCGCGGGCGTACTGCGCCTGGCTGACGGAGCGGCTGGGCGCACCGGTCAGACTCCCCCGGGAGGCCGAGTGGCAGCGCGCCGCCGCTGGTCCCGACGGCCACCGCTTCGCGCTGGGTGAGGAGTTCGACCGGTCGCAGTATGTGAACGACAGGGCCGTACCCGCGCCGACGGGCGAGCGCCGGGCCTCACCGTTCGGCCTCCATGACATCACCGGCAATGTGTTCGAGTGGTGCGAGGACCGGTACCACGTGCCGCCGGGAGCGGCCGACCCGGAGTACGTGCTGGAGACCTCCCGGCTGATCAAGGGCGGGGCCTTCATTCTCCGGGGGCCCCGCAATTTCCGCGCCGCCAAACGCTTCTCGGCCGACGAGAAGAGCTGTCTTGACTGCGTGGGATTCCGCGTACTGTCCGACGACCCGGCCGTCGGGGCGGCCGTATGAGAGGGAATCAGGTGCAGAGCATCCGTACCGACATCATCGACATCCTGGTCCGCCACCTCCCCTATGCCAAGGACGTGGACGACTGGGCCGACGCCGAGCTCGCGGCGCTGGGGCTCGACTCGATGACGGCGATCGATCTGGTCCTGGACATCGAGCAGGCCATGGATGTGGTCTTCACGGACGAGACGCTGGTGGCCGAAACCTTCGCCACCGCCACCTCGCTCCAGGACGTGGTGGCTCAGCTCGAGGCCGCCCGATGACCGACGGCGACGACCGGCTCGTGGCGCGCGCCCGGGACGTCGCGTCCCGGCAGCTGGCTCCCCGGGCCGACGAGGTGGACACCGCCGGCGCCTTCCCGTCGGCCAACATCCGGGCCCTGCACGAGGCCGGGCTGATGGGGGCGCTGCTGCCGGCCTGGGCCGGCGGGCAGGACGCCTCGCTCACCACCTTCGCCCGTGTCGCGGCCGCCCTGGGCGGAGCGTGCACCTCGACCGCCATGCTCTGGGCGATGCACGGCCAGCAGGTGGCCAGCCTGGTCGACCACGCGGCCGACGCCCATGGGGACTGGCTCAAGCTGGCCGGGGACACGGGGTGTCCGATCGGATCGGTGACCACCGACCGGCAGTGCGGCGCCGACCTGCTGTCGACCGGTCCGGCCCTGGAAGCGGAGGGCGACCGGTTCCGGCTGGTCCGTGAGGCGCCCGTGGTCACCGGGGGGCGGCATGCCGGCTTCTACCTGGTGACCATGCGTGCCGATCCCGACAGCCCGCCGAACCGCACCCGGCTGGTCCTGGTGGCCCATGACGACGGGGTGATCGAGGAGACGGGGACCTGGGACGCGCTGGGTATGCGGGGCACCCACAGCGTTCCCATGCGCTTCGACGTGACGGTCGGCGCCTCCCGCGTCCTCGCGACCGACTTCGGCGTCATCACCCGCGTCAGCATGGTTCCGGTCGGTCACATCGGCTGGGCCTCGGTCTGGTACGGGGCCGCCGAGGGGGCGTTCGACCGCGTACGGCGCGCGATCCGGGAGGGGCGCATCGCCAAGGGCGGCCGACGCTCCGAGCTGCTCTTCGCGCGGCTCGCCGAGGTCCGTCTCCGCCTCGACCTGCTGGAGTCCGTGATCCTGCGGGCCGCCGAGGAGGCGGACCGTGCGCGTGCCCGGTTCCGGGCGGACGGGCAACCGGTCGGTCCCGATCCGGTCCTGGTGAACAATGTGAAACTGGCCGGGTCCCAGCTGGCGTTCGAGGCGGTGGACTCTCTCGTCGACATCGCCGGGATGGCAGAGGGGTACCGGCGCGGTGGGGCTCTCGGGCTGGAGCGGACCCTCCGCGATCTGCGCTCGGCCCGGCTGATGTTCCACGACGACCGGCTCAAGACCGTCAACGGGCGGCTCGTCCTCGCGCCGTCGCTCCATCTCACGGGGTCCCGTGACCCCGCCCCGGACCGTACGGCCGGCGAGGTGGCGCCCGAGTGAAGAGATCCGTCACCGGGCTGCTGCAGCACGCCCGGGAGAAGTACGCCGACAAGACCGCCCTCCGGTCGGGCACCAGCACGCTGACCTTCGCCGAACTCCACCGGGCCGCCCACCGCGGCGCGGCCGCCCTCGCTGCCAGGGGCGTCGCACCCGGCGACCGTGTCGCCGTCTGTCTGCGCCCCGGCCTGGACCAGGCGGTCGCGCTCCTGGCGGCCTGCTGCGCGGAGGCCGTCGCGATGCCGGTGCTGTCCAGACTGCGGCCCGCCGCTATCGCGTACACACTGGCCGACGCCGAGGCGGCGGTGCTCGTCACCGAGGAGGCACGGGTGGCCGAGCTCGCCCAGGCCCGCACGGGGACCGTGGTGATCAGCCCGGAGCAGCTGCGCGCGGCGGCGCCCCGGCAGGTCCGCCCCGGCCCGTCCGTCCAGGAGGGCGACGAGCTTGCCCTGCTGCTGTACACCTCGGGATCCACCGGCCGGCCCAAGGGCATCATGGTCACGCACGAGAACGTGGTCGCCGGGGCGGAGATCGTCTCCGGCTATCTGGGGACGACGAGCGAGGACCGTATCGGCGGACTGCTCACGCTCAACTTCGACTACGGCCTGAACCAGTTGTGGCAGTGCCTGCTGACCGGTGCCGAACTCCATCTGCACGAGTTCGTCATGCCCCGCACCGCGTTCTCGATGCTCGCAAGCGGCGGCATCACCGCGCTTCCGCTGATGCCCGCGCTGGTCGACCGGCTGTTCTCGGCCCGTGGCGGGGGCGTTCCGCCGGGCGTGGACCTGTCGGCCGTACGGTACGTCACCACGAGCGGCGGAGCCGTCTCCCACTGGGCGCTGGACCGCCTCCGCGAGGCCTTCCCCCGGGCGGAGCTGTTCCTGATGTACGGGCTCACCGAGGCGTTCCGGTCCAGCTTCCTCCACCCCTCCGAGCGGACACGGCAGCCGGCCTCGGTCGGCCGCGCGATGCCCGGCGTGGAGCTGTACGTCCTGGACGCCGAGGGTCGGCGGGAGTGCGCCCCGGGTGAAACCGGCGTGGTGGTGCACCGCGGCGCCTGTGTGACCAAGGGCTACTGGCGGTCCCCCGAGCGCACGGAGCGGGTGTTCCGCCGGCTCGACATGTTCCCGGGCGAGACCGTCGTCTGGTCGGGCGACCTGGCCACCAAGGACGAGGAGGGCTGTCTGTACATCGTCGGGCGGGAGGACTTCCAGCTGAAGCGGGACGGATTCCGCATCAGCCCGGAGGACGTCGAGGCCACGCTCAACGACCACCCGGCGGTGGCCCAGTCCCTGGTCATGGGGCTGCCCGACGGCGACCGGGGGGACCGTCTCGTCGCGGCCTGGACCTCCCGCGAGGGGTACGGCCCCGGGGACGGGCCGGAGCGTGCCTGGATGGCGCGGCGGCTGCCCGAGCACATGATGCCGACCGAGCTGCGTCACTGGGACGCACTGCCGGCGACGGACAGCGGGGGGAAGTTCGACCGCCTCGCGGCGCTCTCCCGCTTCACCTCGGGTGACGGTGCACTCGACGGCACTGCTCCGGCCGGCGGCGAAGGAGCTGCCGGTGAAGGAGCAGTCGACGGCGCCCTTCCGGCTGCCGCCGAAAGAGCTGTCGGCGAAGGACCTGTCGGCGAAGGAGCAGTCGCGGCCCCCGGCGGCGACGCGGACGCGGGACTCATCGGCCCCGTCTTCTCCAGGGCCCGGTCCGAGCCCCACCGGCCGGCGCTGCGCCACGGTTCCACGGTCACCACGTACGGTGAACTCGCCCGTCTGGCGCTGACGATCGCGGGCGCCGTGGAGGCGAGCGCGGGGCCGGGGGCCCGGGTCGCGATCGAGGCGCGGCGCACCCCCGGGACCGTGGCCGCGATCCTCGGCGTGCTGGCCGCAGGCGCCGCGTACGTACCGCTGAATCCCCAGGAGCCCCGGGTCCGCCGGGAGGTGATCCTCGATCAGGCCGGGGTCCGGTATCTGATCGAGAACGGGACCGTCGTACCGCGCGGCACCGACGCGGACGCACCGGCCTCCCCGGAGGTGCCGACGCCCGGTCCGCTGCCCGCGCCCCGGGCTGTCCGGGACGACGCCGTGGCCTATGTCCTGTCCACCTCGGGTTCCACGGGCGTGCCCAAGAGCGTCCCTCTCACGCAGGCCAACGCCCGCGCGTTCGTGGAGTGGGCCGAGGGCGCCTTCGCCCTGGGTCCCGGCCGCCGTATCGGGGTCTACTCCCCGCTCTTCTTCGACCTGTCCGTCTTCGATCTCTTCGCCGGACTGCGCACCGGGGCGGAGCTGATCCTCGTACCGGACGAGGCCGTCCGCTTCCCCCGGACAGCGCTCCAGTGCCTGCGGGAGTCCGGGGCCGAGGTGCTGTACACCGTGCCGTCCGCCCTGCGGTCACTGCTCGCCGCGGCGCGGGGCGAGGAGCTGGCGGGCCTGCGGCAGCTCCTGCTGGCCGGGGAGCCGTTCCCCGCCTCGGACCTGGACCGGATCCGGGCGGTCGCGCCCGACGCCGTCCTGCACAATCTGTACGGCCCCATCGAAACCAACGTCGTCAGCTGCTTCACCGTCCCCTCCGACTGGAAGCCGGGCGAGCCCGTCCCGATCGGGCGGCCCGTCCCGGGCGCCGTCCTGGCGCTCCTCGACGACGCCGGGCGGATCCGCACCGACCCCGGCGCCGAGGGGGAGCTCCTCATCAGCGGACGCCCGGTCTTCCCGGGCTATCTGCCGTCCCGGCCGGCCCCGCCCGACCCGTTCCTGCACCGCGACGGCCGCCGCTGGTACCGGACCGACGACCTGGCCGGCATCGGCCCCGACGGCGTCTTCCGCTTCACCGGCCGCCGGGGCAGCCGGGTCAAGAACCATGGCTTCCTCGTCGACCTGACCGAGGTGGAGACCGTGCTGACCGGCCATGAGGAGGTCGGGGGGGCGGCGGTCGTCACAGCGGGGACGGACGGCGACGGACCGGTCTCGATGCATGCGTTCGTCGAACCGGCGGCGGGGTCCGCCCTGGACGAACGCGCGCTGCGGGCGTGGTGCGGGGAGAGACTGCCCCGCTACATGTGGCCGCACCGGTTCCATCTGCTGCCCCGCCTGCCGCTCGGCCCCACCGGCAAGACCGACCGCGTCCGTCTGACCGGACTGCTGAAAGAGGAGAACACCTGATGGACCCTCTGCTCGCTGAGGTGATCGGCTGTGTGGAGCGGGTGCTGCAGGCCTACGGGGAGATCGGTCCGGAGACATCTCTGCTGGACCGGGAGGACTTCGACTCGATCGCCATCGCCGACCTGATCAGCGAGGTGGAGACGGCCCTCGGCACGGAGCTGGCCCCGGAGCTGATCGTGCCGGAGACCTTCGCCACGCCGGAGTCGCTCCGTACGGCCATGGCCGGCTGCGGCGCGGCCGCCACCCGGGCCGTGCTCGGTGCGTCCTCCGGGACGGAGAGGACGGAACGCCCGTGACCAGCGTGAACCTCGAGTCGGCACCCGGGGCCTACCGGGCTTCGCTGTCCTGTGTCGACGCCAACCTCGAAGTGCTGCTCGGCCACCACGGGGTACCGGACGTCCTCACCGTCCTCGGCGGCCTCTGCGTTCTGGACACCGAGCCCGGCGGCACCGTCACCACCCGGCCCACCCCCGTCGACCGCTGGGTGCGCCACTGCACGGGTCTGGAGCTGCGGCAGTCGGAGGCTCCGGATGTGGAGACGGTGTTCCGGCTCGCCCGGTCGGCGGTCGACGAGCGGGCGCCGGTCCTGGTGACGGTGGACGCCCACTCGGTGCCGTGGAGCCCGTACCAGGGCCGGGAGCACCATGAGCACGCCTTCGTCATCGACGGGTACGAGGCCCCGGACGACGGCGGTGACGGCATCCCCCGGCGCGTCCATGTCGTCGACGCCTACACCAATGCCACCCGCCACGGCGCCGCCGACCCGCAGGAACTGTGGATGGACACCGAGCGGCTGCGCACCACTCTGACGGCACACGGCGACGCGTTCGGGGTGGCACGCCTCGAGGGCGAACGGCAGTGCGTGGCGGACTCCGCCATCCGCGCGCTGGAAACCGTGTGGCTGAACACCCGGGCCCATGAGCGCACCGTGGAAGCCGGCCGGGACAGCAGGGGGCTGGCCTGCCACGACTGGGAGCAGGAGACCGCGGAAGGGCTGCAGTGGCTCTCCCTGGCGACCTGGCTGGCGACCCGGAACCGGGGTCTGCACGCGCAGTGGTGGGACCGTATGCACGCTTCCCGGGCACCGGGGAAGCCCGGCCCCGTCGCGGAGGCCGGTCATGAGGCGGCGCACAGCTGGCAACAGGCCCAGAAAGCCGTGTACCTGGCATGGCGGAGAGTGGAGGCGGGAAGGGCCTGCCCGCCGACACTGAAGACGTCACTCACGGTCGCCGCCGACGCGGAGGAACGCTGGTTCGCGGCAATGTACACATGGCTCCGAACCTTGGGAGAGACTCCAGCGTGAATTCCGAAGCGCACGGCATCACCGCCGCAAACACGGACGAACTCGGTACGGCGGGGCTACGGCTCGCCGATACCTTCGTGGTCGCCAACCCCTACCCGTACTACGAGGCGCTGCGTGCGCGGGGGCGCGTGCACTGGAATGACGAACTGTTCGGCGGCGCCTGGCTCTTCCTCGGCTTCGACGACGTCAAGGAACTCCTGCGGGACTCGGACAGCATGTCCAACGCCCGCTACCGGGCCATCGTCGACCAGTTGGAGGACGAGGAGGCCAAGGGGGTGCAGCGGCTGCTGGAGCTGCACTCCCGCTGGATGATCTTCTTCGATCCGCCCAAGCACACCCGGCTGCGCAAGATCATGGCGCGGGGTTTCTCGCGGGGTGTCCTGGAGTCGATGCGCCGCTCCCTGACCGTCGGCATCCAGGCGCATGTCGACGAGCTGCGCCAGCAGCGGCAGCTGGACTTCATCGGCGGCTTCGCCCAGCGCATCCCCCTGCTCGCCATCGCCTCCCTGCTGGGGGTGGACTCCTCCGACCAGGCCGACTTCATCCGCTGGACCCATGACATCGCGGTCTACATGGGCAGCGAGGTGCCGGACGCGGAGCTGATCGCCAACGCACAGAACAGCATGGTCGAGTTCCAGTCGTATTTCGACGCGATCGTGCGGGACCGTCAGCGCCGCCCGCTCGAGGACGACCTGCTGAGCCTGCTCGTCGTGGCCGGACCGGACGAGGAACTCCTTTCGCCGGAGGACCTGTTCGCCCAGTCGACGCTCCTGCTGTTCGCGGCCTTCGAAACCACCAAGAACCTCATCAGCAGCGGCATTCTGAGCCTGCTCCGGAACCCGCGGACCGCCCGGATGGTCGCCGACGTGCCGGACCGGGTACCGGACGTGGTCTCCGAAGTGCTCCGGTGCGAGAGCCCGGTGCAGTTCGCGCGCAGGATCGTGGCGCGGGACTTCGAGTTCGGGGGTCACCAGCTGCGCAAGGGCGAGGTCGCGGCGATGCTCATCGGAGCGGCCAACCGGGACCCGCTGATGTTCGACGCTCCCGACGAATTCCGCATCGACCGCAGTCCCCAGGCGTATCTCTCCTTCGGCGCGGGGCGCCATCTGTGCCTGGGGCAGCATCTCGCCCGTATGGAGGCGGAGTTGGCACTGGGCAGGCTCTTCGGGCAGCTTCCCGGACTGCTCGGCGAGCCGGGGCTAACCTACTCCTGGAACATCAACCCGGGGTTCCGGGGCCTGGCGGAACTGAGCGTCTCTCTCTGACCGTGCAGCCACCGTGCAGCCGGACGTACCGTGCCCCGCCCTCCCCCTCGCGCACAGGAAGATCGATGACTCCAGACCCCACCCGTCAGCGCAGGTTGACTGTCTCCATGTCGCCGGAGATCGCCGAACGGTACCCCGAATGCCGTACGGTGCTGATCCTGGTCCAAGGGCTCAAGAACTCCGAGCCGTGGCAGGAGACGGACGAGGCTCTGGAAGCGCTGGAGTCGGAGGTGCGCGAGGGCACTCGGCACATCCCCGGCCAGGACGAGCCGCCCATCGCGGTCTGGCGCGATCTGCTGCGCAGCTTCGGGACCAACCCGCGCAAGGCCAGGCCCAGCGTGGACGCCCTCAGCCGCCGTCTCGTCAAGTCGGGCCGGGTGCCGCGGGTCTCGCCCCTGGTGGACACCTGCAATCTCGTCTCGCTGACGTATCTGCTGCCCACCGGTGGCTTCGATCTGCGGGCTGTCGAACAGGACATCACCCTGCGGTCCAGCCGCCCCGGTGATGTCCACATCCCGCTGGGGCAGCCCGAGGAGCGGGAGCAGCCCGTGGAGGGCGAGGTGGTGTACGCCGACGGGAACCGCGTCCTGACGCGTCACTGGAACCATCGCGACGCGGACAGCACCAAGATCACTTCCGCCACGCGCGACGCCGTGCTCCTCCTGGAGGGCATCTCTCCCGTGGTCACTCCTGAGATCCTCGGCCGGGCACAGCGGGAACTCGCGGAGCGCGTGACGCCCCATGCCGACTCGGTGACCCTGCATACCGTCGAGCCGCCCGCGGAGACCGTCCTCAGCTGGACGGAGACGGGCTGACCGGGGGGCGTAGCACCACCGCGCGGCGGAGGTGCGGTGCCGTCGGCGTACGCGATGCCGCCACGGGTGCGGCGGCCGGAGCGGACGCGGCTGCTCCGCGGATCCGGGGTGACCGCCGCGGATCCGGGTACCGGCCGCGGATCCCGTTCACCGCCCGCGGATCCCCGGTTACCGCCCGCGGAGGTGCGACGTCCGACCGGGTCATCCCGGTCGGGCATCACCGTGGCCCGGCTTCCGCCCCGGTGACGACGACGCCACCGCCGCGGCCGGGGCCGCTCAGTCCGCTGTCAGCTCGATGCCGACCGTCGCCCGGATCTCGTCATAGAACGGCACCAGCCGTTCGCGGTCGAGGCCGGCGGTGAGGACGTTGAGCGCGAAGAACTCCTTGTCCTCGACATCCACACGGTCACCGACCGCGCAGAACGGCAGGATGTCCACCACCGCGGGGTGCGAACGCAGGGCGTCCAGCCCCACCAGCGCCGCCACCGTGCCGCTTCCGGACGGGAAGACGGTGTACGTGGCCAACTGCCCCTCGATGACGGGCTCCGCGCGGTCCGGTACCGGCAGTCGCGTCTGGAGCGCCACCATTTCGGCGAGGAGGTCGACTCCCACCAGGTCCTGCACCGCGCGCACCAGGATCTGACCGCCCGGCCGTCCCGCGTTGACCTCGATGAGGAGGGGCCCCTCAGCCGTGAACAGCACCTCCACATGCGCGAGCGTATTGTCCACGCCCAGCGCTCGCAGGCACTCCTCCGTGTAGTTCCACAGCCGCTCCTCGCGAGCGGCGTCACCACGGAGGAAGGGTGTGGCGAACGCACACTCCAGAAAGCCTTCCGGCTCCACGATGAACTTGTCGAAGGCGGCGATCCTGCGGACACGCCCGTCGCGCACCACCACGTCGAGGGAGTACTCGTCCCCCTCGACGTACTGTTCGAGCAGATAGCGCGGCCGCCCGGCCCCGCCCTCGGTCTCCCGGCGATGCAGCGCGGGCCAGCTGTCCACGAGCCGGGCCTCCGCGTCGCGGAACGCACCCTCGAGCTCGGCCACATTCCGCACCTTGCGTACGAAGTGGCTGGCGGTGCCGTCCACCGGCTTGAAGACGGCGGGGAATCCGACGGTCCGCGCCGCCTCGGCCACCTCCGGCGCACCGGCGATCGGTGCCGAGCGGATCGACGGCACGCCATGGTCGGCCAGTGCCCTCCGGGTCGCGGCCTTGTCGCGGGCCCGGGCGAGGCCTTCGAGATCGGGATGGGGCAGGCCGAGCCGCGCGGCGGCCCGTGCGGCAGGCAGACACAGCCCGTCGAAACAGGAGAAGAGTCCGGCCGGCCGCCCGCCGCCGGCGGCCTTCACGGCGGCCTGCGCGAGGCTCTCCACGCTGCCGATGTCGGGCAGCACCACGATCTCGTCGTACAGCTCGCGCCAGGCCGTCTCCCGCTCATCCGTCGCCGAGCCGGTGATCAGCACGGGGCGTCCCCGGCGGGCGCGGATCTGCCGGGCGAGCGGGACGATCGCGCCGAGCACTCCGTCGCTGACGACGGCAACGGTCCGCCCCCCGAGGCCGGTCGCGTCCTCGCGCGGATCCGGTATGGCTGCGGTCACTGCCTCACTCCTCCACCTGGAAGACGGTCCGTGCGATGTCGGCGGCGATCTCGCAGTGCAGACCGGCCGCGAGGGTGTGCGGCTCCGCCGCCGGCCAGTGCAGCACCACATATCCCTCGCGCTGCTCGTAGCACTCGGGATCTCCCGAGCGGTCTCCGGGAGCGGCGAAGATGTCGTAGGCGACCACGGGGGCATCGGTCGCGGGGAAGGGTGCCACCTCGCGGATGCGCCCGGCCCGGGCCTTCAGCACGGCCAGCGCGGCGGTCCCGGCCGGGGGCTGCGGGGCGGGGATGGTGTCGAGGTCGTCGAGGTACGAGCGGATGTGCAGTTCGTACGGCGCGACGCCGTGGACGCGCTCCACCAGATCGAGGATGCCGTCGCCACCGGTCCGGGCCGCGATCTCGATCACTTCCATGCGCCCCGCACCGTCGAGCCGGATCTCGACATGGGCGATGCCCCGGTCGATGCCCACGGCCGCGCAGGCGCGGAGCGCCAGTTTCCGGATCTCCTGGTCGCCGGCGTGCACACTCGGGACCCGGTGTCCCATCTCGGCGAAATAAGGAGCGGGCCCGAGGGATTTGTCGGTGACCGCGAGGACACGGCGCTCCTGCCCGTGATTCATCACCTCCACGGAGACCTCATAGGGGAGATCGCAGTATTCCTCCGCCTGAAGAGAGTGGTTGGTGATGGAGAAGTCCGCATAGTTCTCGGCGAACGTCCGCATCACATACGCGCACCGGTCCTCGATCCGGCTCTCATCGGTGATCAGAGTGACACCCATGCTGCCGCCGAAACCGGAAGGCTTGATCACACAGGGAAGGCCCACCTGGGCGATGGCCGCGCGGAGACCCTCCGCGTCATGGAAGGGGACATGACGCGGCGTGGGAATTCCATGCTCCTGCAGGCGCGATTTCATCAGGTCCTTGTTGACCGATGAATGCCGCACCGCGTCGGCGGAGAGGAACGGCAGACCGTAGTACTCGGCCACGGCGAGCCCCGCGCCCAGCGAGGGATCGACAAAGGGGACCACCGCGGCGGGCGTCAGCCCGGTGCGTTTCTCGAACTCCACGACGGCCGCGAGCGCTGATGCGGGATCGAATGGATCGCCGTGCAGCACATGGTCGAAGTAGCGGCGCCCCCGCGGCGGCCGGCTCGTCGACAATGTGGCCACCGGACCGGGATGGACCCGTAGCGCGGCTGCGACGGCCCGCTCCCGGAGGGCCATGTCCGCACCGAGGAGGATTACGTATCGTTTATCGGGGTGTGAGGGCACAGCCATCAAGTCTCCCTGTATACATCAGCCGAGAGCAGGCAACCACACTAGCCGAATGGTTCACCAGGGGTAGTTCGCAAGGGGCGACTGATGAAGGAGAACGGATCCGCCCAGGTCAGGACCTGGGAATTGCGGATAGCCGGGCGGGAAACCGTGGTGGCGCTGGCCGGGCGGAACGGCCCGGTGGACGAGCGGCTTCTGGATGAGCGTGAGTGGGTACGGGCGCGGTCGATGCCACCGGCACGACGAAAGGAATTCTCCGCCGGGCGGGGACTGTTGCGCCGCATCCTGTCCGGGGTGCTCGGGGCGCCTCCGCGGTCGTTCGAGATCGCCGTCGCCCGGGGCGGCTCACTGCAACTCACCGGAGTTCACAGCGCAGTTGGCATCAGTGTCTCACACACCCGCGGTGCGGTCGCCGCAGCTGTCTGCCTGGACGGAAGAGTGGGCGTGGATGTGCAGCGCACCCTGGTGACCGACGCGAGAAAACTCCGCGGCTGGTCGCGCTTCCCCGCCTATCAAGGCGCCCTGGAAGCACCGGAAACGGAACGCGACATCTGGTTCTCCCGCACATGGGCAGCCCAGGAAGCATGCGTTAAGTGCATAGGAAGCGGAATCTCATCCCGGCCCTGGCTGATTCCCTTGGACCCGGCCGAGGGAACGGGGGTGTGGGGGAACGTCACATGGCGTCTCCTCCATACGGGTCGGCTGGCCCTCGCCGTGGCCGTTTGCGAGCCGCAGGCCACCCCGGCCCCGGAGTTCGATTCGATGGACACTTGAGCGCTCCACCAGCTACGGTCTTGGCATCTGCGATGCGTCCAACAGGTCCCGGCTCATGTCTGTGCGGCGGGCCCACGGGGAGGGAAGACGCGTGAAGAAGCTCGCCATCGGCCTCGTCCAGCAGAGCGCATGGGATCTACCCGTCGATTCGATGCCTCTCGCCGCGGGCTATTTGAAGGCGATCCTCGACAGCGACGCCGATCTGGCCACCGAGGTCGATGTCACCATCCACAATCTGCGCGGCGGATGGTCGCTCTCCCATATGGCCAAGACCATTTTTGCGGACGGCACCCCGGATATTCTGGCCTTCTCGGTACTGGGCTGGAACTACCGGAACTTCTCCTGTCTGGCCGACCTTTACAAGCAGCTCAACCCCAACGGGCTCGTGGTGTTCGGCGGCAACCACGTGAGCCACCAGGCGGACAAGGTGTTCCATGAATGCCCGGCCCCCGATGTGGTGGTGAACGGGGAGGGCGAGATCACCTTCCGGGAACTGGTCGCCGCCACGCTCAGGAACCCCGGGGAGCCGGATTTCTCCGATGTACTCGGTGTGTCGTACCGCCTGCCCGGCGGATCCCATCGTACGACCGGCGACCGTGACCGTCTCGACAGCCTCGACGTCCTGCCGTCACCTTTTCTCTCCGGTGCCATACCGATGCAGGACCATACGGGCACCTTTCCCTACGAGTTCGCCCTCATGGAGACCAACCGGGGCTGCCCCTACAAATGTTCCTTCTGTTACTGGGGTGGCGCCGTCGGCCAGCGTGTCCGGTCGTTCTCCCGGGAGCGGCTGGCCGAGGAGCTGGATTTCCTGGCCTTCCACAAGGCCTCGACCATATTTCTCTGCGATGCGAACTTCGGCATGCTGGAAGCGGACGAGGAGTTCGTGGAGGACCTCCTCGACTGCCACGCCAAGCACGGCTTCCCCTCCTCCCTGGAAGCCAACTGGGCCAAGAACAAGTCCGAGCGGTTCCATCGCATCGTCAAGCTGCTCAGGGACCATGGGTTCAAGAGTTCGTTCACCCTTGCCCTCCAGACCCTGACCGACGAGGCCCTGACCATCATGGGCCGCCGCAATATGAAGCTGAACCAGTGGGAGGATCTGGCCGACTGGCTCGCCGCCGAGGACATGGAGTGCTTCGTCGAACTGATCTGGGGAGCCCCCGGCGAGACCCCGGACACCTTCCTCACCGGTTACGACAAGATCGCCGAGCGGGTTCCCCGGATCGCCGTCTATCCCCTGTTACTTCTGCCGAACACCTCGTACACGGAGAACCGGGAAGTACACGGCTTTGTGACCTTGAAGGGCCAGTCGGACGACTTCGACTACGTGCTGGCGAACCGCACATCGACGCTGCCCGAGAACCTGGCCATGCAGCGGTTCATGTATCTGGCCAGACTGCTCGGCGAGAACCAGTACTTCAAGACACTGTGGCGCCCGGCCCGGATCCTGGCCGGGGTGAGCCAGTCCGCGCTGATCAAAAGCCTGTTGGAGTGGATCGAGGCAGGCGAACACCCGTCGGTGGTCGCGTTCCGCGACAGCATTCCCGTGATCGCGGAGTCTCCCGCCGTCGCCCGTGGGCACCGGCTGCTCTACAGCGACAGGGAGCTCGACTCCGAGATCGAGCGCTGGTGGGTGGAGACCGTGGTGCCGCGCTTCCCGGAGCCCTGGCGTGCCTTCGGCGCCCAGTTGTACCGCTTCGCCCGCTGGATGCGCCCCGTCTACCAGCCGCCCGAGGTCTCCGCCCCGCCGGCGGGTCTCCGTATCGAGCGGGACGACTATGTGAGCGAACCGGTCCCCTTCGACTGGCCGGTCGCCACGCTGATAGACGAGCTGAAGGACGATGTGTCGCCGGCCCCGCGTCCCGCCCCGGTGGCGTATGTCTTCCGTGGGAAGCGCGGTTTCTACCAGCATCTGGACAACCACGAGGTGGGCGCTCACTACTTCATGCGCCCCGAGGCGGTCCCGCCGGCGTGACGGGCGGACCGACGATCGACGATACGGATTCACGGGCCGGCGCGAGGCGGACGGGACGGACCGGTTCCGACCGGTCCGCTGCGCAGGCTGGTAACGGTACGCGTGCCGTGATGTTTCGCACGTGACGGGGCCGGGCCGGAACCCTTTGATCCAGGCGATGCGGAGGTCTCAGTATTCGAGAACCTTTCCGAATTGGTTGATCATGATCTCCCGGCCCGCGACAGTGGAGACATGTGCTCGCGGTCAGCGAGCGAGTCGGGCACGCACCAGCCCGGAAAAAAGCAGACGCCAATCAACGGGGGATTCATGGCGTTGTCGCATCGTGCTGAGCTGACACCTCAGATGATCCAGTACTCGGAGAAGTTCGACGACCGCGGGGACATCCGCTGGATGCCCTACCTGATGTATTTCCACCCGGCCGGGCACCGCTCCGACGTCGTGAACACGGACCGGCTCGGCTTCCGGATCTCGCACGGGGCGGACGATCACGCCTCCGCCGGCGGTCGGCTGCCGCAGGGTCCGGTACGGCTGCTCGTCGGCAGTTCCACCGCCTTCGGCATCGGCGCCACGAACGACGCCGCCACGCTCCCGTCCCGTCTGTGGTCCCGGCACGCGCCGTCGCTGCCCTGGCTCAACTTCGCCGGACGCAGCCACAATTCGACCCAGGAACTGCTGCTGTTCCTGCTCTATCGGCACCTCCTGCCGCAGGTCGAGGAGATCGTCATCTTCTCCGGCTTCAACGACCTGGGACTCGCCAGACTCCCCGCGTCGCAGCAGGGCGACCACGGAGCCTTCTTCAACTGCGGCCAGTTCTTTGCCCAGATGGACGAGGACCGGGAGCGGCAGCGCAAGGAGAAGTCACGCTTCGGGGGGCTCGGCAGGCGCCGCCCGGAGCCCTCCGCCGCCGTCTCCGTGCCCGAGGACTCCGTCCCGCGCTCGCTCGACGAACAGATCGCCCATGCCGTTGATCTGACGACACGTCACCTGGACAGCTGGCGCCCGCTGGCCGAGGCGAGCGGGGCGCGCCTGTCGTACGTGCTGCAGCCACTCGCCACCTGGGTACGGGAGGAACACGCCCCCCAGGAGGAGCTCCTCTTCCGCGAGCTGGACGCGATCTCCAATTTCGGGGAGGTCTACGGCGACATCGCCACCATGGAATCCGGCCGGAGGTACTCCGACGGGCTCCGCCGGGGATGCGAGAAACTCGGAGTGCCTTTCCATGACATGAATCCGGTGCTGGCCGACGCGGTGGGCCGGCAGGACTGGCTGTTCGTCGACCGGATTCACTTCACCGACCCCGGCCACGATCTCGTCGCCGCACTGCTGGCCGACATGCTCGGCCTCTCCTGATCCCTTCGATTTCTCCTCGTCGTAGCCCGGATTCATTTTTCCTTCCGAACAAGGGGAAAGGCGACCCCATGTCGTTCCTGCGCAAGATTGTCAACAAACTGTTCCGGCGCAAGCCCAAGCCCCGGAATGACGCGTCCATCTACCCGATGTTCTGAGCGCCACCACCGACATGCGAGATATTGCGAACGTGCCGGAAGGTTCCGGCTCCCGGTCCGTTTTTGTGCGAGCCAGTGATCCCGAGGCGTCCTTCCCGGGGGCGCGGTTCCTGGAGGAAGTCCGTACGGAGCTGCGCCGCTTGGCGGGAGATGCCCCGCCACCGGTCGAGGAGCTGCGGGAGCAGGCCTCGGCATGGGCGGACGAAGAGCGCCGGCGCCACCGGGAGCTGTTCGCCCGGGCCGGTTCCGACGCGGCCCGGGCGGTGCTGGTGCGGCGGGCCGTACTCGGCTGCGCGCCGCTGGCCGTGGTGTCGGGCGCCTGGCTGCAGTGGCTGAGCGGCCCGGCGAACGCCGACGACCCCGCCGCACTCCGGATCCTCTCCCTCTACGCCTCCGACCTCGGCGTGGGCCACCCACGGGCCTCCCGTGGCAGCGCCTACCTGTCCCTGCTCCGCCATCTCCAGCTGGCCGCCAACGCCGCACCCCCGGCGCGCCTGGGGAGTGAACCGCGGATCGGCGACGGAGCCTTTTACATCCCGGGGCTGTTGCTGGCCATGAGCCGTCGCCCCGATGACTTCACCCCCGAGATTCTCGGCGCCGACCTGTGTCTGCGCACCGTCGGACTGCTGCCGGCCCTCGCCGCCGTCAGAGAGACCCTTCCGGCGGCCACGGACTGGACCGCGGTCGATCCGGGGTCCGCACGCCAGGAGGGCGAGCCGTCCGGTGCCGAACTGTGCCGTGCCGCGGTGCGGGAGCTGCCGGCCGCGGCACACGACGGGACCCCGGACCGGCTGCTGCTGGGCTTCGCCTGGGCCCTTGCCGCCCTGCGGCGCTGGAGCGTCGTGCTGTACGACGAACTCGGCGCCTCGCGCGACCCCGCCTACGAAATGGGCGAGTTGATGCGGCTGCGGGCCCGGGAAGGCGCGGTCTACCACCATGGCTTCGAGCTCGGGGGCCGTCCCCTGTCCGCATGGCTGCAGGAGTGCCGGACCGACCCCGCTCCCCTGCTGAAGGCGCTGGCGGGGAGCCGTCTGGTCAAGCCGGGGCGCTCGCAGACCAGTGCCCTGGTGGGCAGCCTCGTCGGTGAGGACGGTCCGATGTTCCGGGTGTTCGCGCCGGAGGATCTGGCCGTCATCCGCCGCTGGATCGACTCCCTCCCGGCCGCCCCGTCGCCGCGGTCGTCCGCGGAGGACGCGAGCGTGCCGCCCCCGGCCTCGGCGGCCGGCGACGGCGCCGCGTCCCCGGCCCGGCCCGTGATGCCCTCCCTGACCCTCCCCGGGCTCGCCGCCGCTCCCGTGTCCGAAGGGCACGCACCGGCGGACCTGCGGGAGGCCTACCACCGGCTCCAGACCCGTACGGACACACCGGCGCTGCGCCGCTGGGCACGCGACTATGTGCACGGCTGGCTGGCGCGGTCCGGTCACGGTGCCGACCGCAGCGAACTCCCCCTGCCCGAGCGGTGGGGGCCGGAGGGCCTGCGGCCCTGGCTGGTGGAGCAGCACGACCGCCACAGCCATGAGTTCGAGGAGAGTTCCGGCGCCCCGGTGCCCTCGCGGGAGGCGCTGATCGACTCCACCGTGCAGCTGGCGCCGCTGACCCTGATCGACGGGAGCTGGCTGCAGGGCTTCACGGACTACGAGCACGCCTCGTCCGAGATCGGCTTCTCCCTCTTCGAGACGTACTGGGACGAGCTCGGCAACGGCGAGGCGCGGCTGAACCATCCGCTGATCTACCGCGAAGTGCTCGCCGAGATGGATGTGGAGCTGCCGCCCACGGGGTCCCGGGAGTTCGCCTCCTGGCCGGGCTTCAGGGACAGCTCGTTCGAGCTGCCGGTGTACTGGCTGTGCATCGGCCGGTTCCCCCAGACCTTCCTGCCGGAGGTGCTGGGGCTCAACCTCGCGATGGAGCTGTCCGGGGTAGGGGGCACGTACCGGCGGGCCCATATCGCCCTCAAGACCCATGGCTTCAGCACCCGCTTCGTGGACATCCACAACACCATCGACAACGTCTCCACCGGGCATTCCGCCTGGGCGGCCGACGCCGTCGACACCTATCTGACGACGGTGCCCACGGCGCAGGGGGCGTCCGCCCGCGACGAGGCATGGAAGCGTGTGCGGACCGGCTACCGGTCACTCAACCCGCCCGCCGGATTCCGTGCGCGGCGGGCCGGACGCCGCGCCCGCCTCGCGGGAAGCGCCCGAAGATCGGAAGGCGCCCGATGACCGGAAGGCGTCCGATGAGCGGGAGGCGCCCGGTGACCGGAAGGCCGCGCAGAATCGGGAGGGCCCCCGTCGGCGGGCCGTACCCGCTGAGCGGGAGGCGCCCGTCGAGCGTGCCCGCGTACACCGTCCACGACCGCTTCCGCCCGGGAGCCGTCCTGCCCTACGTGACCACGACGGGGGAGCACGCCCGTGTCTGACCTGGTACTCGGTATATCGGCCTACTACCACGACAGCGCCGCCGCGCTCGTCTCCGACGGACTCCCCGCCGCGGCGGCCCAGGAGGAGAGATTCTCCCGGGTCCGTCACGACCCGGCGTTCCCCGCGGAGGCGGTCCGCTCCTGCCTGCGGGAGGCCGGGGCGGAACTGGGAGATGTGTCCGCGGTCGCCTACTACGAGGACCCGGCGCTGAAGTTCCGCCGGGTGCTGTCCAGTTATCTGGGCGCGGCACCGCGGGGCTTCGCCTCCTTCCGCCAGACCCTTCCCGGCTGGCTCTCCTGGAAGCTGCGCACCGCCGACACGGTGCGGCGGGAGCTCGCGGGCCTCGGCCTCGGCCCCGTCCCGCCGCTGGTCACACGCCGCCACCACGAATCCCACGCGGCCTCGGCCTTCTTCCCGAGCCCGTACGAATCGGCCGCCGTGCTGTGCATCGACGGGGTGGGCGAGTGGGCGACCACGACCCTGTGGCACGGCCGGGGCACAGGGCTGCGGCAGATCGCCGAGCTGCGCTTTCCGCACTCCCTCGGCCTGCTCTACTCCGCGTTCACCTACTTCTGCGGCTTCAAGGTGGACTCGGGCGAGTACAAGCTCATGGGGCTCGCCCCGTACGGCACACCGCGGTACGCCCAGGTCATCCGGGAGAGGCTGATCGACATCAAGCCGGACGGCTCGTTCCGGCTGAACATGCGGTACTTCGAGTATCTGCGGGGCCAGCGGATGACCGGGGAGGCCTTCGAGCGGCTGTTCGGGGGTCCGCGCCGGTCGCCGGAAGGCCCCCTCACCGAGCGGGAGTTCGACCTTGCGGCCTCGGTGCAGCAGGTCACCGAGGAGGTCGTCCTGCTCCTGGCCGGTACCGCCCGGAAACTCACCGGCGAGTCGAAGCTGTGCCTCGCCGGAGGCGTCGCGCTCAACTGCGTGGCCAACGGCAAGGTGATCGAGCAGGGCATCTTCGACGAGGTGTGGATCCAGCCGGCCGCCGGCGACGCGGGAGGTTCACTGGGCGCGGCCCTCGCCGTGGCCATGGAGCGGGGCGCCGGACGCGATCACCCGGCGAGCGGCCGGGACACGATGTCCGGTTCGCTCCTCGGCCCCGCGTACGGGGACGACGCCATCGCCGCCTATCTGGACGGGAAGGGCGTCCCGTACACCCGGCTCGACGAGGACGAGCTGGCGCGCCGGGTGGCGGACGGGCTCGCCGACGGAAAGATCGTGGGCTGGTTCCAGGGCCGTATGGAGTTCGGGCCGCGGGCCCTGGGCGCACGGTCCATCCTGGGCGATCCCCGCGACCCCGCCATGCAGTCCGCGATGAACCTCAAGATCAAGTTCCGGGAGTCCTTCCGGCCGTTCGCGCCCTCGGTGCTGGCTCCGGACGCCAAGGACTACTTCGACCTGGACCAGGAGAGCCCGTACATGCTGGTGGTCAGCGACGTGGCGGCCGCCCAGCGGGTGGAGGCCTCCGACTCCGCGGGCGCGACGGGCCTGGATCTGCTGCGGATCCAGCGGTCCACGATTCCGGCGGTCACCCACGTCGACTCCTCCGCCCGGGTGCAGACCGTCACCGAGCACGGCAACGCCCCTTACCACCGGCTCCTCGAGGCCTTCAAGGAGCGGACCGGCTGCCCGGTCCTGGTGAACACCTCCTTCAACGTGCGGGGCGAGCCGATCGTGAACTCTCCGCATGACGCGTACACCTGCTTCATGCGGACCGATATCGATCTGCTGGCGCTCGGGAACTTCCTGCTCCACAAGGAGGAGCAGCCCGAATGGCGCGAGGACGGAGACTGGCGTGACGCCATCCCTCTGGACTAGGGCGTGTTTCGAAAGTGCGGTGCCACAAGGCCCCGCCCGCCCCGGCTCCTCCCCCACCCGGTGACGAAAACGGAACTGTGATGCAAAGACTGCTCCTCGCCCTCGCCTACTACCTCGTCGTCACCCCCGCCGGCCTGCTGAGCAGGCTGGTACGGGACCCGCTGCGCCGCCGGCCGGACGGGAAGGCGACGACGTACTGGGTGTTCACCGGCGCCCCGGACACAGCGGCCGGCGCCGCCGCGGGGCCGGCCGCACCTCCGGTCACGACGGGATGACGATGGCTGCGACCGAAGCCGCGGCCACCTCCTACCGGTCGCTCCTGGGCGGACCGGTGTTCCGCCTGCTGTGGACCGGGGAGTCGGCGGGCCGGCTGGGCTTCCAGCTCGCGAACTTCCTCCTCCCGCTCATCGCGGTGACCGTCCTGCACGAGTCGGGGACGCGCGTGGGCGCCATATCCACTGCGCAGTTCGTGCCCGTCGTGCTCTTCGCGCTGGTCGCGGGGGCGGTGGCCGGGCGATGGTCGCTGCGCGGGCTGCTCGTGGTCTGCAACGCGCTGCGCGCGGCGGCGCTGGGTTTCGTCGGTGCCATGCACGCTGCCCTGGGACTGCACTTCGTCCACCTGGTCGTCGCGGCGGTCGTCATCGGTGTCGCGACCGTCTTCTACGACGTGGCCTATCAGGCTTCGATCCCGCAGGTGGTGCCGGTGGAGTCGCTCTCCCAGGCCAACGGGCTGATGCAGGCGACGTACTCGGTGACCCAGCTCGCGGGCCCGGCCCTGGCCGGGTTCCTCACCCAGAGCATCGGACTGCCGGTCGCGGTCGGTACGGCCTGCGCGCTGTTCCTGGGCGCACTGCTCAGCTTTGTGGCGATTCCGCCGTTCCGGCACGCGAGCCCGGCCGAGGCACGGTCGATGACGAAGTCCATCTCCCGCGGCCTGCGGTACGTCTGGCGCTGCCGCCCGCTGCGCGACCTGTGTCTCCAGGCGGGCGTCTCCAACCTCCTGGAGCAAGCGTTTCTCACGGCCTTCATGGTGTACTCCGTACGGGAGCTCGGCATGTCCGGCGGTACGGTCGGCCTCGTCGTCGGAGCCGGCGGTGTGGGCGCTCTGGCCGGATCGCTGACGGCACCGCGCGTACGGCGCTTCGGGGTGGGTGTGCTGGTGTCCACCGCTCTCCCGGCCGCCGGTGCGGCGTTCGTGCTGATACCCGCGTCCATCGCGCTCTTCGGCGACGCCGCCCCGCCCCTGATGCTCGCCTTCGCCCTCAACGGAGCGGCGGTGTCGTTCTTCAACGTCTTCGCCGTGAGCCTGCGCCAGAGCATTCCGCCGGAGGAGCTCCTCGGCTCGGCGACGGCGAGTTACCGGCTGGTCTCCTTCGGGACCTTCCCCCTCGGCGCCTTGCTGGGAGGCGCCCTCATCGACGTCGTCGGCGGCCTCGTGACCCTCTGGCTGATCGCGCTGCTGCTGACCGTGTCGCTCTCGGCGTTCCTCGCCTCGCCGCTGCGGCGGGTGCCGAGCATCGACCGGGCCCGCGCCTTCAGCAGCCGGTGGACCACACCCTCACGATCGGAGCAGTGACATGAACGGATCCGGCTCGACGGGGACCGAGGGCACCGCGCCCGGAGTCCTGGCCTTCGTCGAGAGCAATCTGACGGGCACCGGGGTACAGGCCATCCATCTGGCACGCGGCATGGGGCTGCGGACCGCGTTCCTCTCCGGTGACCTCCAGCGCTACAACGCGGACCCCCAGGCGGCCGAGGCGATCCGCACCCGGGTGGACACGGTGCTGGAGTGCGACACACAGGACCCGGTGGCGATGGAGAAGTGCCTCCTGGACCACGGGGTGCAACCCACCGGCGTGATGACGGTCATGGAGTACTACGTGCCCTCGGCCGCGGCGCTGGCGCGGCGGCTCGGACTGCCGGGCCTCTCTCCCGAGGCCGCGCTGGCCGCCCGGGACAAGCTCAGGACACGGACCGTCTGCGCGGAGAAGTCGGTTCCGGTGCCCGCGTTCCGGTTCGTCCGGTCGGTCGAGGAGGTGGACGCGGCTCTGGAGCAGGTGGGTCTGCCCTGCGTGGTCAAACCGGTCGACGAGTCGGCCAGCATCGGTGTGACGCTCTGCCGCACCCGGGAGCAGGTGGCCGGGCGGATCGCCGATCTGGCGTCCCGCACGGTGAACTCCAAGGGCCAGCGGCATGAGCCGGGCGGGCTGGTCGAGGAGTGTCTGTTCGGCCACGAGGTCAGCGTGGAGACGTTCACCCACGGGGGCCGGACGACCGTTCTCGGTGTCACGGACAAGCTGCTGGGGCCGACTCCGTACTTCCTGGAGCTGGGGCACACCTTCCCCTCGGTTCTGCCCGAGGCCGTGACGCGGGCCGCCGCCGGCACCGCACTCGCCGCTCTGGACGCGGTCGGGTTCGACTTCGGCCCCGCCCATGTGGAGGTCAAGCTGACCGAACGAGGCCCCGTACTCATCGAGATCAACGCCAGGACCGGCGGTGATTTCATTCCCGACCTGGTGCGGCACGCGACCGGCGTCCCGCTGCTGGAACAGTCGATCATCGCGCACAGCGGCGGGGTCCCCGACCTCGCGCCGCGGCGGCAGGGCGGCTCGGCCATCCGATTCGTCACCGGCCGCGCCGGCACGGTGGAGTCGGTGACCGGTCAGGACCTGGACGAGCGCTTCCCGTCGGTCGTGGCCTTCCGGATGAAGGCGGCCCCGGGCAGGGTCACGCCCTGGCCCACCAACAGCCACGACCGTCTCGGCCATGTCATGACCGCGGGACCCACCCCGGCCGAGGCGGCGCTCCAGGCGGAGGCGGCGCTGACCCACCTCACGGTGAACTACCCGCCCGCATAACGGATTCCGGAGTCCGCAAAAGTAAGATCGCCGACGGCGGCTCGTCGCGAGCCCCGCGAAGGGCCGCCGGACACGCCTACGGCGTGTTTCGAAAGTCCCTCCCCCCGCTCCGTCCAGGAGGTTCCCAGGTCCGCGGGCGTCTGGCACGCACTCCCCCAGCTACCGCTGGGTGGGGGTCCCCCGGCCGAAGGCTGGGGGAGTGCCCCCCACGCTGCGTTGCCGGGCTCGTCCGAGTACTCCCCTGGCCTTCGGCATGGGGGACCCCAGTACGAGGACGCCCCCCCAGCCTCCGGCCAGGGGTACCCCACCGCCTTGCGATCGCACGCACCTGGGGACACCGCCCAGCGGTGCCTGGGGGAGCCGCGGACCCCGCCCTTCGGGAGGACGGCGCTACTTTTGCAACACGCCCTAGTCCGGCGGGGGGGCCGTCGGCGGGAGCGGTCGGATCACCTCGGCCTCGTGGTGCTGGTAGATCACCGAGGTGCGGAAGCCCACGACTTCACGGCGGCTGCTGAGGCGGTCGATGAGAAAGCTGTGCAGATGATCCACGTCGCGTACGGCGACGTGGATCAGGAAGTCGTCCCCGCCCGCGAGCACGAAGACGGCCAGCACCTCGGGGTACGCCATGACCGACTTGCGGATCCCGTCGACGACTTCGCGGCTGAGCGGCCGTACCTGCAGCGCGATCAGGGCTTGCACCCTGCGGTTCAGGGCGGTCAGGTCCAGCTCCGCCCGGTACCCGCGGATCACGCCCCGCTTACGCAGCAGCCGTACGCGTTCCAGACAGGTCGACGGCGCGACGCCCAGCGATCGAGCGAGCTCCCGGTTGGTCTGCCGTCCATCCGCCTGCAGACGGGCAATGATCGCCGAATCTAGTTCGTCCACGCCGCCCCGACCCCCTCCCGGACCGAATGTTCTTCGGCCAAACAGCATACAAGCACTTCGACTTCCTAACCTTTGGCTTATTCAGCTGCAAGACGACCAGAAACAAGCTGAGTTGATCTCCATTCGTTCGGAAGCGAGCTTTCGCTCATACAGGGAGGGAACGACATGCAAGGCGGAAAACTCGGCCTCGGGGAGGGGACGGCGCTGTACATCGGCGCCGTGCTCGGGCCGGGAGTACTGGCTCTGCCGGCACTGGCCGCCGCCGCGGCGGGGCCGGCGTCGGTGGTTGCCTGGGCCGGACTGCTCGCACTGAGCATTCCGGTCGCGGTGGCCTTCGCCGCGCTGGGGGCGCGGTTCCCGGACGGGGGTGGTGTGTCCACCTTCGTGTCACGCGCGTTCGGCGCCCGGGCCGCCGCGTGCGTGGGGTGGTGGTTCTACGCGGGCGTCCCGGTGGGGGTGCTGGCCGGGGCGATGGTCGGAGGGAGTTATGTCGCCGAGGCGCTGGGCCTGGGCGGGGGCGCCGGACTGGTCGGAGCCGCGGTCATCCTCGCGGCGGCCTTCGCTGCGAACTCCGTCGGGCTGCAGCTGTCGGGCCGGATACAGCTGGCCCTGATGGCGCTGCTCGTGCTGCTGCTCGTCGTGGCCACGGCGACCGCCGCACCACATGCGGCTGCGGCCCACTTCACGCCCTTCATGCCCGGCGGCTGGACGTCCGTCGGATCGGCCGCGGTCGTGCTGTTCTACGCCTTCAGCGGCTGGGAGGCGGCCAGCCATCTGTCGGCGGAGTTCCATCGGCCGAAGCGGAATCTGCCCCTCGCGACCGGGATGACTCTGGCCGTGGTCAGTGCCCTCTACATCGCCCTGTCGACCGTCACCATCGCGGTCCTGGGGCCCGCCGCCGGCCGTTCCGACGTGCCGCTGATGCTGTTGATGGAGCGCGGCTTCGGCTCCGGCGCACGGCTGCTGACCGCGGTGGCCGCCGTATGCCTCTCCTTCGGCGCGGTGAACACCTACATCGCCGGAGCGGCCCGGCTGGGGGCGGCGCTGGGGCGTGACGGCGCGCTCCCCCGGTGGCTGGCCAAGGGGGGCAGCGCCGGACAGGTGCCCCGGCGCAGCCTGAGTCTGCAGGCGCTGCTCACCGCGGCGTTGACGGGGGTCGTGGCGGTGGCGGGGATCGAGCTCGACCCGCTCATGCGCGCCACCTCCGCCTTCCTCGCGGCGGTCACGGCGGCGGGCATGGCGGCGGCCGTCGTGCTGCTGCCCCGGCGGCGACCGCTGTGGTGGGCGGCGGTCGTCGCGGTCGGCTTCACGGTGGTGGTCCTGCTCTTCAGCGGCCGGCTGCTCGCGCTGCCCCTGGTCGTGGCGGGAGGAGCGGTCCTCTACGCCCGTCAGCGGCCGGCCTCTGCGGGCCGGGCGGCCGAGGAGACGCCCTCGACCACCTCGACGAGGGCTCCGGTGGGTTCCGGCCGCTCGTAGAGGTAGAAGTGGCCTCCGCCGAAGCCCCGGTGGACCGGGGGCCGGGCGCAGCCGGCGTCCCAGCTCGTGCGGTCGCGCTCGGGCAGGGAGTCGTCCTCCGTCCCGTACCAGACCTGGTAGGGGACGCCCTGGGCCGGCTGCCGGGGCTCGACGTAGGTGTCGGCGAGGTGGAGGTCGTACCCGAGCAGGGTCACCGCGACCTCGCGGAAGTCGGGGTCCTCCAGGAGTTCGTCGGAGACTCCGCCGAAGAGCCGGAGATCTTCCAGCAGGGTCTCGTGGGTGCGGACGGTGAACGGGGCCTGGGGCATCCGGGCGGCCGCGGCGGTGGCCGCCGGGGAGCGCGAGGCGGACACGATCACCGTCCGTACCCAGGACCGCTGCTCCTCGGGCAGGGCACACGCGAGGTTGTGGGCGAACAGCGCGCCCAGGCTGTGTCCGATGAAGACCGTGGGGCGGTCGACGAGTTCACGGACATCGGGCAGAAAGCGCTCGCAGGCCTCGGTGAAATCAGCCGCGTGATACGCGTTTCCGGAACCTTGTCGTCCGCTGAGTTCGAACAGACAGGGTTCGCAGTCGGCGGGCAGAGAACGGGCCAGCGGGAGGAACGAGAGGGCCGATCCGCCGGCGTGGTGGAACGCCAGGAGACGGGTGGTGGCGTCCGGCTTCTCGAGCCGCAGGTAACTGCCGTGATTCTGCATGGTTCTCCTCAGCCGGAGACGCGGAAAGGCATGGGGGGACAGCGAAGACAGGGCGGATGGGAAATCGGCCGGGCGACGCGGCGCCGGCTCGTTGCTCCTGTGGCGTCCAACAGGGAATCGGCTGCGACGCTAGCAATGAAGACCCGGCGGACACAAGGCTGTTCCGCCAGGGTCCGTGTGCGGGACACCCACCGGAATACCGGCGGCATTCCCCCGCGAGAGAGTGCTCATCATGCGAGAATCCGTGCCGGAATGCCGGGATGTATCTGCATATGCCGCATGCAGTTGTCTCGCATGTTGAGAAGGATCTCCCTTCTCGCAGAATCCGTGGACGCCCGACGGCACGCTGAGGTAGCGTCCAAAACATAGACCGATGAGGCGAGTTCAGTCGCCCGGGGGCATCGGTAGCGGCGTCGCTTCCGACGATCTGCCCTCTGGGGAATTCGCCCTACTCTACGACTGATCCACGTTCCATCCGAACCTGTTCGCCACCACCCCACGAGGGTGATTGAGGCATGTGGGGGATCAATGGAAGACCGGTCCGTGCCGCGTCGGATTACCGTTTTCGATACGACGCTTCGCGACGGGGAACAAGCTCCCGCCAACGCGATGCTTCCCCAGCAGAAGTTAGATATAGCCCTCCGCATCGAAGCTCTCGGTGTGGACTACATCGAGACCGGCTTTCCGGCTTCGTCGCCCAGCGAGTTCGAGGCCACCCGGCTCATTTCCGAGAACCTGACGACGGCACGGTTCGTGACCTTCTGCCGCGCCGTACGCCAGGACGTGGAGACCGCGGTCACGGCGGGCGGCGCCGCGAACCACGAGGTTCAGGTCATGGCCACCGGCAGCGACATGCACCTGAAGTACAAGCGGGGCATCACCCGCAAGGAAGCCGTCGACGAGGTCGCCACCACCGTGGCGTTCGCCCGCTCCCTGGGGGTGGAGTCCGTCTCCGTGCCCATCGAGGACGCCAGCCGGGGCGAACACGACCTGCTGCGCGCCATCATGGAGAGCGCGATCGAGGCCGGTGCGACCTGCTTCGTCCCCGGGGACACCTCCGGCTGCATGACGCCGGACCAGTACGGCGACCTCATCGCCGCCATGCGCGAATGGGCCCCCTCCCCGATCCGGATCTCCACCCACTGCCATGACGACTTCGGCCTGTCCCTGGCCAATGCCATCGCGGGTCTGCAGGCGGGAGCGGACGAGGTCCAGGCCACCCTGGGAGGCATCGGCGAGCGCGCCGGCAACACCCCTCTGGAGGAACTGGCCGCCCTGCTCGCCTACAAGCGGGACCACCTCGGTCTCTACACAGACATCAAGACCGAGTCGCTGTACGAGGCCTACACCGCCCTGCGCGAGGTCATCCGGCTCGAGGAGCCGCGGAACAAGGCGATCTTCGGTACGTACGCCTTCGGTACGGCAGCCGGTGTCCACCAGCAGGGCGTCCTGCGCAACCCGGCGACGTACGAGTACGTCGAGCCCGCCCAGTTCGGCCGCCGGCGCTCGATCCTCATCGGACGCCACTCCGGGCGCTCCGTACTGCGGTATCTGCTGGACCGGATCGGCGTCGAGGTCGACGACGACCAGCTCTCCGAGCTGTACCGCATCCATATCGCCGAGCGTGAGGGCGGCGACTGCGAGGACCTCGAGGTCCTCGAGGCCCGGCTGGCCGCGGAGCTGAAGAACCCTGCCCCCGCGCTGGCGGACAGCTGATGCGGCCCGGTGAGCCGACACTCGCCGAAAAGCTCTGGGACAGCCATGTGGTGCAGGGCGGCGCGGACGAGGCCGAGCTGCTGTACATCGATCTGCATCTGATGCACGAGGTCACTTCTCCCCAGGCGTTCGACGGCCTGCGGCTGGCCGGACGCCCGGTCCGCCGCCCGGATCTGACCCTGGCCCTGGAGGACCACAATGTGCCCACCGACAGTCTCGAGGTACGGGACCCCATCGGACGGCAGCAGTTGGAGGCGCTGCGCAAGAACTGCGCGGAGCACGGCATCGAGCTGTACCGGCTGGGACACGACCGCCAGGGCATCGTCCATGTGGTCGCACCGCAACTCGGTCTGATCCAGCCGGGCATGACCGCGGTGTGCGGCGACAGCCACACCTCGACGCTCGGTGCGTTCGGTGCCCTCGCCTTCGGCATCGGCACCAGCGATGTCGAACACGTCCTGGCCACCCAGACGCTGTCCATGCCACGCCCGCGCACCATGGCGGCGGAGTTCACGGGCACGCTGCCCGCCGGTGTGGGACCCAAGGACCTGATCCTCGCGCTCATCGCACGGATCGGTGTCGGCGGTGCTGCGGGCCACATCATCGAGTACCGGGGGGAGGCAGTGGCCGGGCTCTCCATGGAGGGCCGGATGACCATGTGCAACATGAGCATCGAGGCCGGCGCGCGGGCCGGGATGTTCGCCCCGGACGAGGTCACCTTCCGCTACCTCGAGGGCCGGCCGTACACCCCGAAGGGCAAGGCCTGGGAGGACGCCCTGGCGTACTGGCGGACGCTGCCCTCGGGCCCGTCGGCGGCCTTCGACCGCACCGTCACCATTGATGTCTCCACCCTCGCACCCCAGGTGACCTGGGGTACCAACCCCGGCCACACCATCGGCCTGGACGGCGAGGTGCCGCGCCCGGACGGCTTCACCGACCCCGCCGAGCGGGCCGGTGCGGCGCGCGCCCTGGAGTACATGGGGCTCGCCCCCGGAACCCCGATGCGCGACATCGAGATCGACACGGTCTTCATCGGTTCCTGTACGAACGGCCGCATCGAGGACCTGAGGAGCGCCGCCGACGTGCTGCGCGGCCGGCGCCTCTCCGCCGGGGTGCGGATGCTCGTCGTACCGGGCTCCGCCGAGGTCAGGCAGCAGGCCGAGCGCGAGCGGCTGCATGAGGTGTTCGAGTCCGCCGGTGCGGAATGGCGGCTTCCGGGGTGTTCGATGTGCCCCGGGCTGAACACGGACCGGATCGACGGGGACAACCGGGTGGCCTCGACCTCCAACCGGAATTTCGAGGGCCGGCTCGGCGGGCGGTCCCGCACCCATCTCGTGTCACCGGCAGTGGCCGCGGCCACCGCTGTCGCGGGCCGCCTCGCGGCACCCGGCGACCTGTTCTGAGGAACCAGCAACCGCGTATGGAACCACTTCTGTCACATACGGGCCGTACCGTACCGCTGCGCCGCAGCGATGTGGACACCGACCAGATCACCCCTGCCGAGTTCTGCAAACGCATCACCAAGACCGGCTTCGACGACGCCCTGTTCGCCCGCTGGCGCAAGGAGCCCGGCTTCGTGCTCGACCGGCCGGAGCGGGCGGAAGCCAGCATCCTGCTCGCCGGTCCCGACTTCGGCACCGGCAGCTCACGCGAGCACGCGGTGTGGGCGCTGCGCGACTGGGGCTTCACCGCCGTGGTGTCGCCCAGGTTCGGCGACATCTTCCGCCGCAACGCGCTCAAGAACGGACTGCTGCCCGTCGTCCTGGAGGAGCCCGCGGTGGAGCGGCTGATGAGCCGCTCCGAGGCCGACAGCTCCTTCGAGATGACGATCGACGTCGAGCGGTGCACGGTCACCGCCGGCGAGGACCGGTGGTCCTTCCCACTCGACGAACGCAGCCAGTGGCTGCTGACCAACGGTTACGACGACATCGAGGTCACGCTCGGGTACCGGGAGCGGATCGCGGCGCACGAACAGCGCCGCCCGTACTGGCTGCCCAGCGTCACCGGTGGAGCGTAGAGCACCACGCACGAGCGGTTGAAAGAAGGAGTAACTGCCCATGACGACCGCCCCCGGCTCCCCCTCCCTTCCTCTCCCCGACCGGACCTTCCGCGCCGCGCGTCTCGGCGGCCTGCCCACAGGGGCCCTCGCCGAGGTGCTGCATCTGGGGAAGTCCCTCGGCGCCCTCGACCTCGCCGGTGGCGTACCGGGAACCCCCCGGCCGCCCCAGGACGTCCTCACGGCGGCCTCCGAGGCGCTGCTGCGCGGCGACAACCAGTACGAGGACACCAGCGGCAATCCCGAGCTGCGCCGGCAGATCGCCGCGCGGTGCGCCACCCCCACCGACCCGGCCACCGAACTGACCATCACCACGGGCGCGTCGGAAGCCCTGTGCGTGGCGATGCTCGCGACCGTCGACCCCGGCGACGAGGTCATCCTCTTCGAGCCGTTCTACGAGAACTTCCTCGCCGCGCTCGCCATGGCCGGCGGCCGCCCGCGCTTCGTCAAGCTGAAGAGCCCCGACTGGCGCTGGGACCCGGACGAGCTCGCCGCGGCGTTCGGGCCCCGTACCCGCGCCGTCGTCATCAACTCCCCGGCCAACCCCACCGGACGCACCCTGGAGCGCGCCGAACTCGAGCAGCTCGCCGAGCTGTGCGAGCGCTGGGGCGCGCTCCTCATCTCCGACGAGGTGTACGCCGACTTCGTCTACGACGGCCGGCAGCACGTCTCCGCGGCCGACGTCCCCGCGCTGCGCGAGCGCAGCATCGTGATCGGCAGCCTGTCCAAGAGCCATGCCATCAGCGGCTGGCGGCTGGGCCATCTGCGGGCGTGCCCGCAGCTCAGCCGGGCCCTGCGCGAGGTGCATCTCGCGACGAGCTTCGGCGCCAACGGCCCGCTCCAGCGGGCGGTGGCGGCATCGGGGGTGCTGACCGGCGGCTGGGACCCACGGGCGGATCTGGAGAAGCTCCGGAACCGTACCGTCGACCTCTTCAGCGGGCTGGGCCTGACCTGTCGTCCCCCGGAGGGCGGCTGTTACGTGATGGCGGACATCTCCTCGGTGACGGACGAGGACTGCAAGACCTTTGTGCACCGTCTGGCCACCGAGCGGAAGGTGCTCCTGGTGCCGGGACGCTGTTTCTTCCGCGACCACGACGGCGACTCCGGCCATGTCCGCATCGCGTTCAACAAGCCCGCGGAGACGCTGGACGAAGCCGAGCGCAGGCTCGTCGGCGGCGTGTGAGCCACGCCCCGCTGCACCCGGCTCCCCTCAGCACGACCCTTTCCTGCATGCAAAGGCGCGGCAGGCCCCACACACGTCAGGAGATCGCGCATGACCGATGGGCGGAAAAGCGAGACGTACGACCTTGTGGTGAACGACAGCGGGGATCTGAGCGTATGGCCGGCCGGCCGGCCGGTTCCCCACGGCTGGCGGGAGACGGGCTTCCGCGGTGAGCGCGCCGCCTGCCTCGAGGAGGCCGACCGCCGGGGCAACGCCCGGCCGTCGGCGCCGTCGTCGGCCCCACCCTCCGGCAGCCCGGGCACGCTGCTGGAGCTGTTCGGCCGCACGGCCGCACGCCACCCCGACCGGACCGCGGTGCGCCATGACGAACGCGCGCTGAGCTACGCCGAGCTGGACCGGCGCAGCGACGCTTTAGCACAGGCGCTGCGGGCCCAGGGCATCACCGCCGAGGACCGGGTGGCGTACTACCTCGGGCGCGGAGCCCAGGTCTTCATCGCCCTGCTGGGCATCCTCAAGGCCGGGGCGTCGTACGTCCCGGTGGACCCGCGCTATCCGGACACGCGCCGGGACCTGATGATCACCTCCAGCGGTGCCGCGCTGCTGCTGACCGAGCCCGGCTGGAGCGCCAGGGTGAGCGGTCTGGGTGTCGAGGTGCTGGAGTTCGACACCGAGGCCCACACCAAGCCGCTGTCCGACCCGCTGCCGGGGGTCGCACCGGACCAGGCGGCGTGTGTCCTGTTCACCTCCGGTTCCTCGGGGCGGCCCAAGGCCGTGGTGCTCGAACACCGTAATCTCGTCCACTTCTCGACCAACCCCTCCCTGCCCGCGCTCACGCCCGAGGACCGGGTGGGCCATGTGTCGAGCCTGTCCTTCGACGCCTTCCACTTCGAGACCTGGTGCGGCTTCGCCGGGGGCGCCGAGATCGTGGTGCTGCCGACCATGCCGGACCTGGTCACCGGGGACATCCGGCGCGAGCTGCGCAGGCGGCAGATCACGGCCATGCTCGTGCCCACCATGGCGGTCAACCATGTGGTGCAGGAGGACCGGGACGCCTTCGCCTCGTTGCGGGTGCTCCACACCGGGGGCGACGTCGTCCTGCCCGACGCCTGCCGGGCCCTGCTCTCCGGTTCCTTCTCCGGTGTGCTCCACAACCTGTACGGCCCGACGGAGGGCACCACCGCCTGCACCGCGTACCCGGTCACCGAGGTGGGGGCGGATGTCGACAGCGTCCCCATCGGCCGGGAGCTCGAGGGCACCCCGCTGTATCTGCTCGACGGTGATCTGCGGGAGGTGCCCGCCGGGGAGGCCGGTGAGCTGTACATCGGCGGGCCGGGCGTCGCCCGCGGCTACTTCGGGCAGCCCGCGCTGACAGCGGACCGCTTTCTGCCGGACCCCTTCGCGGCCGACGGCAGCCGGATGTACGCCACGGGCGACCTGGTGGTCCGGGGCGAGGACGGTCTGCTGCGCTACAGGGGCCGCGCGGACGACCAGGTGAAGATCCGCGGCTACCGGGTCGAGCCCCGTGAGGTCGAGGCGACACTCGGCCGGCACGAGCAGATCCAGGACGTCGCCGTGCTGGTCGCGGGCGAGGCCCACGACCGCCGGCTGATCGCGCTGGTGGTGCCGTACGACGAGCTCTCGCTGAAGGGCGTGCGCGAGTACGCCTCCGAGGCGATGCCCGACTACATGGTGCCCAGCTCCTTTGTGAAGGCCGAGTCGATCCCCGCCAACGACCACGGCAAGCGGGACCTGGACGCACTGCGCGCCCTGGTGGCGGAGCATCTGCGCCGCGACGAGGGCCGCACGGCTCCCCGCGATGCGGTCGAGCGTTATCTCGCCGGTCTGTGGGGCGAGTTGCTCACCCTGGAGCAGGTCGGCGTGGGAGACGACTTCTTCGAACTCGGCGGCAACTCACTGCTGGCGTTCCGGATGCAGCGCCGGGTCGTCCGTGAGATGCAGGTCGAGGTGAGCGCGCGGGAGATTCTCGCCACCAGCGAGCTGGGCGCCCTGGCCGGACTGATACGGGAACGGAAAGAGGACCTGTCCGCATGAGCGTGCTGACGATCGACCTGACCGATCCGGATGTCTTTGTCGAGCAGCGCCACTACGGGATGTTCGCATGGCTGCGGGCGAACGATCCGGTGCACTGGCACACGACCGCCGACGGCGGCGGGTTCTGGGCGCTGTCCGCGTACGACGACATCGCGGCCGTCTACAACGACCACACCGCGTACAGCTCCGAGGGCGGCCCCATGCTCGGCGGGTCCTTCCGCAGCCAGGCGGACCCGTCGGCCGGGCGGATGCTCGTCGCCTCCGACCCGCCACGGCAGCGGATGATCCGGCAGGCCGTGCACCGGGCGTTCGCCCCGGCCGTGGTCAAGCGCATCGCCCGTCAGGTGACGGAGCTGGTGGACGCCGCGATCACGAAGGCCGTCGACGACGGAGGCTGCGACTTCGCGACCGACATCGCGACCGAGCTGCCGGCCGGTGCGGTGATGGCGATGATGGGTGTCTCGCACCGCCAGGCCCATGAACTGATCGACCTCACCCGCCGGATGATCGGCTTCCGGGATCCTGTCTTCGGTGACACCTCGGACGACGAGCGTCTCAGGCTCGCGGTGATCCAGGCCGAGATCTTCGAGTTCTTCTCGGACATCATCCGGGACCGGCGGAAGAACCCCGGCGAGGATCTCGTCAGCTATCTGCTCCAGGCGGAGACGAACGGTCGTCCGTGGCCCGAGGAACTCGTCCTCTACAACTGCATGAATGTGGCGGTCGGGGGCAACGAGACCTCCTCGTACACCGCGTGCGCGGGCGTGCTCGCCCTGCACGAGCACCCGCGGGAGCTGGAGCTGCTGCGGGCCTCCCCGGACCTGACGGAGAGCGCGGTCAACGAGATCCTGCGGTGGAGCTCCACCAACGCCTATGTGATGCGCGTCGCCACCCAGGACACGGAGATCGGCGGCAAGCAGATCCGGGCGGGCGACTCGGTGACGCTGTGGAACGTCTCCGCCAACCGGGACGAGAGCCAGTTCCCGGACGCGGACACGTTCGACATCACGCGCTCGCCCAACCGGCACCTCTCCTACGGCGTGGGCATCCACCGCTGCATCGGGGCCATCGTGGCGCAGACGGAACTGGGCATCCTCTTCCGCAAGCTGACCGACAGCGGTCTGCGGTTCTCCCTCGACGGGGAGGTGCGGCGGCTGCGGTCGAACTTCATCCAGGGGATCACCCAGATGCCGCTGCGGATGCAGCGCTGAGCGGCCCTTCACTCCGGCCGCCGCCGGACGGGTGCCCGGGGTGACGTGGGCGTCACGCGGATCGCGTGACCGCCACGTCACCCCGGCCCCCTGAAAGGTTCCGCGGTGCGGAACGGCCGGGCCGCACGCTCCGCGCGTGTCCGCGGACCGGGCCCCGCCCACGGTCGCGGCCCCGGTCCTCGGACGTCACAGGTTGGCCCCACGGTGAGCATGCCCTTTGGGCGCAGCGCGCGTCGTGGGGTGGTGGCCCGGTCCGTGGTCCCCCGGCGCGGCGTGCGCCGCGGGGCGTCAGGGGCCGGGCCTCGGTTCAGGCGCAGGTGCGCAGGCGCACCGTCGTGCCGTTCGACCCGGTGCGGACCTGCACCGTGTCGCACAGCATGCCGACTCCCCACAGGCCGAATCCGGACTCCCGCGCCGACTCCGGTGGCCTCCAACTGATGAACTCCTCCGGCTGCCAGTGGCCGGAGTCGGTGATCTCGCAGATCAGGCCGTTGTCGGGCCAGGTCCGCAGGGTCGCGGGGGCGTTGCCGTGGCGGACGGCGTTGGTGGCCACCTCGGTGACGGCGACGAGCAGGTTGTGCAGAGCCTCCGCCGTCACTCCGCACCGCTTCGCCTGCTCGGCGACGAAGGTCCGTACGGCGTGCAGGTCGGTAGGGAGGATCTGCATCGAGGCGGGCGGCTCTGCGGGCGGTGGGAGGGGCCGCCGGTCGATGTCGGCGACGACGGACTCGGGGTCCGCGAAGAAGGGGTTGTCCCGCAGCGCGCCGCCCTCATGGATCTTCACATGGGTCCGGCGCAGCAGGTCCAGGACGTCGGGCGCCAGGGTCGCCCTGTCGTAGCAGCAGAATCCGTGGATATCGACATGGGCGAAAGCCAGGTTGACGATGGAGTCGTAGCGCAGCCACTCCATCACGTCCGGGTGGGTCGACCAGTCCTCCGCCATCACCACCCAGGCCGGGCGCGGGCCCAGCGTCTTGGCCACGGCGGTGAAGGCCGCCAGGGCACGGACGGGGTTCTTGTAGATCTCCGCCGGGTCCAGGAACTGGACGGCGGCGGCGTCCTGTCCGAGCGAGTCGCGCAGCAGCTCCGTGTGCCTTCCGGCCGTGACCGCGAACGTCGGGTCGTCGGCCTCGATCCCCGCGCGCAGGAGGGGGAGGGCACCGTCGAGGAACTCCTGTTCGCCGCGGTACAGAAGCGCATGGTGCTGGAAGGCGCGGTACGGGTTCGTCCGGTCGTCCTCCGCGGACTTCCGCCCGGAAACCTCGGTCGTCATGACGTCCCCTTCCGTCCCTGGACGAGGCCGGGCAGACGTTCCCAGCCCACGGTCCCGATGAGGTTCTCCACGTCGGGCGAGAGGTGGTCCAGTACGAGCCGGACCCCGCCGCCGTGGCGCTCGACGAAGCTGGTGAGCAGGCTGAGCGAGCCGAGGTCGATGAAGGTCAACTCTCCGAGGTCCAGCCGTATTTCGGCGCGCCCGTCCCCGTCCGGGACCGGCCCGGCGCTCTCCTCCAGCAGGGAGGACAGCACCCCGGTCACATCGCCGTGGCGCGTCGCGTCGAGTTCCCCCGCCAGGCGGAGGCCGGGTGGATCGACGGTCCGGGTGATCCACAGGATTCGATCGTCGGATGGTGCCATGACTTCCATGAGGCCCTGCCAAGTCCTGGTGTGGTGAACTCTTGAAGGAGTCGCGCGCCGCCTCGTGAAGGGTGCCGCGCCCCGACCGTGGAGGAAGCCGGGCCCCTCCGGGGGACCCGGGCCGGAACGCGCGGTGGGTGGCACCTCCCCGGACGGTACGCGGTCGGCAACAGTCGGTGAACGCGTCCCCAACCCTGCGCGCGACCGGTATAGCGGCGGTAGAGGCTCCAATATATGAGGCATATATGAGGCTCCATCAGACCGGTGGCGCCCCGGGGGCTTCCGGGCCGATGCGAAGGCTCAGACAGGAGGGAAAATAGGCGCTCCACGCGTGCCCGCGCCAGCTCACATACACACTGGGGTTCACCCCGCCCAGGGCGGTGACGCCTCGCAGATGCTCCTGTGCCTCCCGGAGCCGTCCCTGGTCCATGCAGACGAGGCTCATCTCGTAGAGGGTGAGGCCCTCCAGGTTGCTGTCGGCCAGCTCCCGCGCGTACCGGAGGCTCTCCTCGTAGCACGCGAGGGCCTCCCCGTTACGGCCCAGGCCCCGGTACGCGCGGCCGAGGTTGGACAGTCCGGTCACCTGGGCCCGCAGGTCGCCGCCCTCGCGCGCGAGGGCGAGCTGCCGCGTCTGTACGGGGAGGGCGTCCTCGTAGAGGTCCAGTTCCGCCAGTGCGTCCCCCAGGTTGCACAGGGAGCGCTGCTCGCCCGCGCGGTCGCCGGTCTCGCGCCAGATGGCGAGCGCCGCCTCCAGACAGGTGCGCATCGCGTCGTACTGGCTGTGCAGCCAGTACACCGACGACAGATGGTCCAGGCCCCACGCCTCGCCCTCCCGGTCGCCGAGACGCCGGGCGGTACGGACGGCCAGCTCGCCCAGGCTCCATAAGTCGCGGGCCCGGGCATGGGGGTAGAGGTACCACTGCAGTGGCCGGGTCAGCCGTACCGCGAGGCGTGCGGTGGAGTCGGAGCGCGTGGCGGCGTGCAGGACGGTGGCCATCAGGTTGGCGCGTTCGGTGTCCAGCCATGTCCGGGCGGCCCGGGGGCCGTTGATCGGTACGGAGGGGCGGGCCGCTGCGGAGGTGTCGTCGGCGTGGGTGTGCTCGTACCCGCCCCGGGCCGGCAGCGGCGGTACGTCGAGGAACGTCACCGCCCGCTCGGCCGTGGCGAGGTAGAAGCGCAGGACGCGGTCGAGCGCCCGCTCCCGCTCGTCCTCCGGCTCCTCCGTGCGCACCTGCTCGCGGGCGAACAGCCGCAGCAGGTCGTGCATCTGGTAGCGCGCCGGGCCGGGGCTGTTCAGCAGATGCGCGTCCACCAGCCGTTCCAGCGCCTCCTCGGCCTGTGCTCCGGACTCACCGAGCAGCGCGGCCGCGGCCGGCAGGCTCATGTTCGGCCCCGGCACCACCCCGATGAGCCGGAAGGCCCGCGCGGCCGCCTGGTCGACGGGGTTCTCGCTGCGGCAGATGACGTCGTAGCTCGCGTGGAAGCTGGCGCGTACCGATACGTCGCCGACCCGGATCTCGTCCAGCCGGCTCTGGGCATCGGTCAGCCGCTCGACGAAGGCGCTCAGGGGCCAGCTGGGGCGGGCCGCCAGCCGGGCGCCGACGATCCGCAGCGCCAGGGGAAGTCCGCCGCACATCCGGATGATGGCGTCCGCCGAGTCCGGCTCGGCCGCGATCCGCTCCGGGCCGACGAACCGTTCGAGCAGCGCCGTCGCCTGGTCGTGGAACATGACGCCGAGGTGCAGATGGGTGGCTCCCTCCAGGGTGGTGAGCATCTCCCGGCTGGTGATCACGACGGCGCACCCCGGACCGGCCGGCAGCAGCGGGCGGACCTGGTCCACACCGGCGGCGTTGTCGAGCACCACGAGCAGACGGCGGTCGGCCACCAGGGAGCGGAATTTGGTCGCCGCCTCCTCGGTGCCGGCGGGGATGGCGACATCCCCCACGCCGAGCGTGCTGAGGAACCGGGCGAGCACCTCAGAGGGTTCCAGGGGCGTCAGCCCGGCGGTGGCTCCGTGCAGGTCGACATAGATCTGACCGTCCGGGAACCGGTCGGCGAGCTGGTGTGCGGTGTGGATCGCCAGGGCGGACTTGCCGACTCCGCTGGTCCCGTCGATCGCGGCGATCACCGTCTGACGCCCGCCACCGCCGTCCAGCAGTTTGTGGAGCACGGAGCTCTCGCCGGTGCGGCCGATGAAGGCGGTGCCGATGTGAGGGAGTTCCCGGGGTACGAGCGCGGGGGCCCGTACCGCGGTCTCCGTACGCTCGGGGGGAGGCTCCGGTGCGAGGAGTAAGGAGGGGTCGGCGGTGAGGATCCGCTGGTGGAGTTCCTGCAGGGACGGGCCCGGTTCGATGGCCAGTTCCTCGGACAGGTGCCGGCGCAGATCACGGTAGGCGGACAGCGCGTCGGCCTGCCGGCCGGACCGGTACAGCGCCAGCATCAGCTGGCCCCGCAGGCCCTCCCGGAGCGGATGGCCGGCCACCAGGGCCTGGAGTTCGTCCAGGACCGCCTCATGGCGGCCGAGCCTCAGCCGCGCTTCGATGCTCAGCTCCCGCGCCTGGGTGCGGCAGGCCGCCAGACGCGTGGCCTCGGCCTCCACGGCGGGCGTGGGCGGTACGTCGGCGAAGGGGGCGTCGTGCCACAGGTCCAGCGCCTCACCGAGCCGTGCGGCGGCGGTCCCGGCCGAGCCCCGGTCGAGTTCCTGACCGCCCTGCTTGATCAGTTCCATGAACCGGTGCGCATCGACCTCGTCCGGCCCCACGACCAGCCGGTAGCCATGGGCCCGGTAACCGTGGACATGGGTGACCAGCACATGGCCCGACTCATCGCCCAGCGCGCGCCGCACCCGCGAGACATAACCCTGGAGGAGCTTACTGACGCTCGACGGAGGCCGGGCGCCCCAGAGTTCCTCGACCAGCCGGTCCGTGGAGACCACCTGGTTGGCGTCGCACAGCAGCACCGCCAGGAGCATCCGCCACTTCGCCGGGGCGAGGGGGATCTGCCGGCCGTCGCGCCACAGTCCGAGCGGTCCAAGGATCCGATACCGCATGCCACGCTCCGCAGGTCGTCACCCGGACGGGGAAGGTCCGCCGACGATCAATGTGTGTTCCTCCCATGAGCGACGCGGGGCCGGAGTGGAGCCGGAGAATCGGATTCATCGTATCCACGGCGCCCGTGCCCGGCATGGAAGCCGTGGAACAAGTGCCATACGGTCAGGCCGACTTGAGCGCGGTGACGAAGGCCTGCCACTGGCGGTGACCGAAGCGGAGTGCCGGCCCGTCGGGGTCCTTGCTGTCCCGTACATGGATACGGCGCTCGCCGTCCGCGCTCCCGGCCGCCTCCGCCACCTCGACGCAGTTGCCGCCGTTCCCCATGCTGTAGCTGCTCTTGCGCCAGGGCAGTTCATTCGGATCCACGGTCCATGTCCTCTTTCAGGTCACGTATGAGGGCGCGCGAGTCGTCCCGGGAGAGCGCTTTGGACTGGATGAGGTTGAAGGCCAGCTTGTGCTGCTGGATCTGGCCGGCGTCGATGGTCGTCTGACCGCCGATGAACGTCTCCCCGTAGAGGACGTCCGGGCCCTCCCGGAATCCCATGAGACGGAAGGGGGTCATGCCACCGGGGTGTTCGCGGACGCTGAACGGGATCACCTGGAGGTGCACCTTGGGCAGACCGGACCGGTCCAGCAGATGCCCCAGCTGCTCACTCATCGCGGCGCTACCGCCGATGCAGCGGCGCAGCACGCCCTCATCAAGGGTGATCATGATCTGGGGTGGTTCACGCCGGGTCAGGATGCGTTGCCGGTCGATCCGGGCGGCGACGAACTGTTCGATCAGCAGTTCCGAGGCCACCGGGTGGGCGGCGGTGAAGATGGACCGCGCATAGGCTTCCGTCTGCAGCAGCCCGGGGATGGCGACGGTTTCGAACTCCTGGATGAAGCAAGCCTGTCGCTCCAGCTCGATGATCTGCCAGAACCAGTCCGGATACGCGGACCGGATGAGCGAGGGCCAGAGGTGCACCAGGGCGCCGTCGGTGCCCAGATGCTGGTCGGCGCGTTGGGCGAAGACGCGTGAGGGCATCTGCCGGCCGCTTTCGATACGCCCGACCTCCGCCGCGGTGCACAGCGTCCGCCCGGCCAGCTCCTGCCGGGTGAGTCCGGCTGCCAGCCGGTACCGGTGGACCGCGCCACCGAAGCGGGCCAGCAGCGAGGGGATGCTCTCTCCGGGCCTGGCCTTGCCCGGCGTGACCTCGCCGGTGGTGCTCGCGGCGGTGGCGGCCGGCAGTGCCCCGCCCACCTGTTCGGCGACGAGCGGGCGGCTGCCGTGGGGCAGCCAGGCGACCGTGCCGTCCGGCCCGGGCGCCGCCCAGGCGATGGGCGCAGGGGCCGCGGACGTACCGGCGACGGAGGAGGCCAGGGGCGAACGGGGCTCGGGGGACGCCGGTTCCGGCGGGTCCGCGGGTATACGGCTGAGCAGCCCCCAGGCGTACACGCCCGGACCGACGGCGGCCGACAGGGCCGCCTCGATGCAGGCCCGTGCGCCCTCCTCGGTCACACAGGTGCCGCAGGGCCCTTGTTGATGTCTGCTGTCGGAGACCTGATGGATGACCCACCGGTAGTGGTACGGGATGTCCTGCCATGTGGTGGCAGAACTCCCGTCCTGGTCGTTCGTCACACCGTTCACGGGTGCCCTCCCCTGGGATCGCCTACGGAGGTGGCGATGTGCCCCATCAGCCTGCATGCGGCGGGAAGAGCAGCGGTGTATCGGCGGTAAGAGCAGTGTGACAGGGCTTCGCCGGACAGGATCCGGGCGGTGGCGGTCAGCGGGACGGCGGCGGGGCGCTGTTCCCGTCGAGGGCCAGGGTGCACCATGTGGTCTTTCGCCGGTAGGAGTCCCGGCGTGCGCCCCAGGCCGACGCGATGACCTGCACCAGGCACATCCCGCGTCCCCGCTCGTCGTCGGGGTGCGCCTGCCGGACCGCGGGGCGCGCCGGGGACCCGTCGGTGACCTCAAGGAGCAGTCGGTTCCCGACGTGCAGCAGGTTCACCGTGATCAGTTCGTCGGGCCCGTGCGTGACCGCGTTGCCGACCAGTTCGCCGGTGAGCAGCACCGTGTCGTCGACGGCGGAGGGCGGGCAGCCCCAGGCGGCCAGGGCCGTACGTACCGCCCGGCGGATTCCGCCGACCTCTGCCGGGTCCGGGCGCAGATGGAGGTGCAGATGCCGGTCGAAGGCCAGGTCGCAGTCGGTACAGGGGGCGTTGCGGTGGTCGAACCTCACGCCGTCACCGCCGGCCGTCCACGGCAGGGCCGTGTCGCGGTCGCCGTCCGCGGGCGGCACAGCCTTCCAGCCGCGAACGACCTCCGTCCCGGCGGATACGGGGAAGTGCCGCGCGGTGAGGGGAGTCGTGAAGTCCAGAGAGGTCATGTCGGGTCCATGTGCCGGAGTGAAGGGAGTGCGGCCGATGAACGTCTCCGTCTGCCGGCCCGGCCCTCCCGGAGGAGCGCCGCCGACCGGGCAGCGTGTCCTCGGCACCCTGCCGTACGGAAGGAGAGCGGTGGTATATCGGCAGTAAGCGGCCGACGTTGCCGGCGCGCTCCGCGACCTCCCGGCGCGGCGTCGATACCGAAGCGATACACGGCGTGAGGTAGACCTCGCGGTGGGTTGCGGGAGAGACTCTGCTCCCGCGCCGGTTTCAGGAACGTTTCGGCGCGGCGCGTGGACATTCCGAGCAGAGGGCGGTACAGGCAAGTGCAGCGGCGGTACTCGAGCCTTGTTGCGGCAGCTGTCGCGGCTTCCTTGATCTGGACGCTTTCGGGCTGCGGCGGTGGCTCCGTCGCGGACAAGGAGGTCACCCTCAAGCTCGTCGCGGCCGACTACGGTGACCGCCCCGGCAACAGCTCCAAGCGGTACTGGGACCAGTTGGCCGGCGAGTTCGAGTTCAAGCACCCCGGCATCACGGTGGATGTCGACGTCTACAGCTGGAGCAAGGTCGACCGGCAGGTCGCCTCCATGGTGAAGGCGGGCAAAGCCCCCGACATTGCCCAGATCGGCTCATACGCCGACTATGCCGCACAGGGCAAGCTCTACAGCGCGGACGAACTGCTGTCGATCCCCACCCAGGCCGCGTTCATCCCCGGTCTCGCCGAAGCGGGCCAGGTGCGCCGGGTCCAGTACGGAATGCCGTTCGTCGCGAGCACGCGGGTGCTCTTCTACAACAAGGAACTCATGGCCAAAGCGGGCATACAGAACCCGCCGAGGACCTGGGACCAGTTGCAGGCGGACGCCGTCGCGCTGAAGCAGGCAGGCGTCAAGGCGCCCTACGGCCTGCCGCTCGGCGAGGAGGAGCCGCAGGCGGAGACCTTGAACTGGATGCTCAGCGGTGGCGGCGGCTTCACCGACACCATCGGCAGCTACACCATCGACTCGCCCGAGAACATCGAGACGTTCGAGTGGCTGCGGGACGAAATGGTCGGCAAGGGCCTCACCAACAGGGATCCCGCGCACACCGACCGGCAGGCCGCGTACGACGCCTTCACCCGCGGGGACGTCGCCATGGTCAATGGCCACCCCACGCTGATGCAGCTCTCCCAGGAGAACGGCATCCGCTTCGGCACGGCGCCGCTGCCGGGCAAGGACGGGCCCTCGAAGGCGACCACGGGCGTGGCCGACTGGATGATGGCCTTCAAACAGAGCGGCCATCGCAAGGAGATCGGCGCGTTCCTCGACTTCGTCTACAGCGAGAAGAACGTCCTGAGGTTCGCCGACCAGTACGATCTGCTGCCGGTGACCAACTCCGCCTCCGAGGCGATGCGCGCCGACCCCGCCCACAAGGACGTCTGGGAGTTCCTGGACCAGTTGCCCTCGGCCGAGCTCTACCCGGTCGGCAAGAGGTCGTGGGGCTCCACGGTCCGGTCGCTGAAGTCCTCCATCGGTAGCACCGTCGAGAAGAACGGCAGCCCGTCGAGCGTACTGGGCCGGCTCCAGCGCGAAGCCGAGACCATGGAGAACTCCTCCGGGTAAGAGCCGTGCGGTCCCCCTGAACGGCCGCCGGTCCCCGGCGCGTACTCCCTCGCGACACCGCGTGGCCCGAGGTATGGACCGATGGCCTCCCGCGGTGTCGACGTGTGCATCCGTCCGTGCGGGGCCGGATGCGGCGGCGGGGAGGAGTGGTCGAAGTGCGGGTGGTGCAGGCGACGGCGTTCGGGGGACCCTCCGTCCTGGTGGGCGGGGAGGCACCGGAGCCCGTCGCCAGGGCGGGCCAGGTGGTCATCGCGGTCGGCGTCGCGGTGGTCGAGTTCGTCGAGACACAGATCCGGCGGGGAGAGTCCCCCGGGCCCGCGCTGCCCAGGCCGCCCTACGTACCCGGGCACACCGTGGCCGGAGAAGTGCTCAGGGCCGGAGCCGGGGTGGACTCCCACTGGGTCGGCCGCCGGGTCGTCGCCTCGGCCCTGGGCGGCGGATACGTCGAACGGGCGGTGGCGGCGGTGGACGAACTCGTCCCGGTGCCGGAGGGGGTCCGGCTGCGCGAGGCCGCGGCTCTGCACGGCGACGGCAGTACGGCGCTGGGCCTCATGGAGAACGCGCGCATCCGGCCCGGCGAATGGGTCCTGGTCGAGGCCGCGGGCGGCGGAGTCGGCAGTCTGCTGGTACAGCTGGCGGACGCTGCCGGAGCACGGGTGATCGGCGCCGCGGGGGGACAGCGGAAGCTGCGTCCGGTACGGGAGTTGGGCGCGCGGGTGGCGGTCGACTCCAGCGAGCCGGAGTGGACCAAGCGCGTACACGAGGCGACGGACGGCGCCGGGCCGGATGTGGTCTTCGACGGCGTGGGCGGGGAGACCGGACGGGCCGCGTTCGGAGTGACGGCGCGCGGCGGCAGGTTCTCCGTACACGGAGCCTCCAGTGGAACGCTCACCCGGATCGACCCGGAGGAGGCGGAGCGGCGCGGGGTGACCGTGCTCGGCATCGAGCAGCTCCACCGCTTCCCGGCAGGGGCGGGGCGGCGGGCCGGGCAGGCGCTGGCGGAGGCCGCCGCGGGACGGCTCACCCCACTGATCGGAGGGGCCTTTCCGCTGGAACGGGCCTGTGAGGCGCATGCCGCGATCGAGGCCCGGGACGTCGTCGGAAAGACGTTACTCCTGGTCTGAGGTCCGCCGACTGCCGTTGAGCACGGTCCCCGGGCGCCGCCCCTGCGGGCCCCGCGACCCCGAGGGCATTGTCACGCACAGTGACGAGTTGCAGGCGCTGGGTGGCCGACTTAGCGTGATACGTGCGGGTTGGTTCACGTTCATCGTCAGGCCCCACCCAACTCGCCGCCGGAAAAGCCAGGGTGAGGCCCTTTCCCGGGCCCGGGCCCGGCCGGTCGCTCCGACGCCCGGCGTTCTTCGGATCCCCTTTGCGGGTTCTTCCTCCCCAGGAGGCCACAGATGCTGCAGTCGAAGCTCAGTAAGCTCGCCATCTTCGCCGCCACCGGAGCCCTCGCGACCCTGACCGCGATCGGTCCGGCCGTGGCGGACTCCGACCCCTCCGGCGGGGACTCCCGCACGGACAACGGCGGAGACTCCCGTTCGGACAACGGCGACGACTACCGCTGGGACAACGGCGGCACCTCCGGCGGCGACAACGGCGGAGTTTCGGGATCGGACAACGGCCGGGACCCCAACGGCCAGGGCGGCAACGGGCGTGACAACGGCCGGGACCCGAACGGCCGGGACAACGGACGTGACAACGGGCGTGACAACGGACGCGACGACGGCCGGGACAACCGTGCCCCCTTCCGGGGCCGTGTCATCGCCCGGTCCGGTCTGCTGCTGCGGGACGCCCCGAGCCGCAACGCCAGGATCGTCGGCCAGCTCAAGTTCGGCGAGACCGTCAGGATCAGCTGCAAGGTCAACAGTGAGAACGTGGCCGGCAACCCCCGCTGGTACCTGCTCGACAACGGCCAGTGGGCCTGGGCCTCGGCACGCTATATCGAGAACATCGGCCCGGCCCCGGTCTGGTGCTGACGCACCACCACCGGACCGCTGACTGTGCCCTCCCGGCGGCGCCGCCCGGAGGGCACAGTGCCACCCCCGCGCGCCTCTCCCCCGACTCCGGGCCCGGACCGACCGACATGACAGGCATGAACAGAAATATGCCCTGTCGCTTGCTACGTTGCCCGGCATGACCGCAACGACGGCGGACGCGCCCCCACCGGCGCTACGGCTCCCCAAACGCCGAGGCATCGAACTGGCCCTGCTCATCGGCGCCGTACTCATCCCCGTCTTCGGCTACATCGAGGTCGGGCTGGCCCACGACGACACGGTGCCGCGGGGCGCGGCCGGCTACGGCGCCGGGCTCGGCGTCCTCGCGCTCCTCGCCCATCTCACGGTCCGCTTCCGCGCCCCCTACGCGGACCCGCTGCTGCTCCCGATCGCCGTCCTCCTCAACGGTATCGGTCTGGTCCTCATCTACCGGCTGGACCTGGAGACCCCGGGTGACCGGGCCGCGCCGACCCAGCTGGTGTGGTCCACCGCCGGCGTCGGCCTGTTCATCGCGGTCGTGCTGCTCCTGCGCGACTACCGCGTCCTCCAGCGCTATGCGTATGTGTGCGTGGCCGCGGCCCTCGCCCTGCTGATCGTGCCGATCTTCTTCCCGGCCATCAACGGCGCCAAGATCTGGATCCGGATCGCGGGCTTCTCCTTCCAGCCCGGGGAGTTCGCCAAGATCCTTCTCGCGGTCTTCTTCGCGGCCTATCTCGCCGCCAACCGGCATGCCCTCGCCTACACCGGCCGCCGCATCCGCAGGCTTCAGCTTCCCACCGGCCGGGTGCTGGGCCCGGTCGTCGCGATCTGGCTCGCCAGCGTCCTGGTCCTCGTCCTGGAACGGGATTTGGGCACCTCGCTGCTCTTCTTCGGACTGTTCGTGATCATGCTCTATGTCGCCACCGGCCGGACCGGCTGGATCGCCGTGGGCCTGCTGCTGGCAGCCGTGGGCGCGGTCGCCGCCGCCTCCTTCGAACCCCATGTGAACAGCCGGGTCGAGACCTGGCTCCACCCCTTCGCCGGCATCGAGGCAGGACGGGGCCCCGGCCAGCTGGCCCAGTCGCTGTTCGCCTTCGCGGCGGGCGGGATGCTCGGCACCGGCCTCGGCCAGGGCGACTCCGTCCTCATCGGCTTCGCCACCAAGTCGGACTTCATCCTGGCGACGGCGGGCGAGGAGCTGGGACTGTGGGGACTCAGCGCGCTCCTCCTGCTGTACGCGCTGCTGGTGGCCCGCGGCCACCGAGCGGCCCTGGCCGTCCGCGACCCCTTCGGCCGGCTGCTCGCCATCGGCCTCGCCTCGATCGTCGCGCTCCAGGTGTTCGTCATCACGGGCGGGGTGACGGGCCTGATCCCGCTCACGGGTATGGCCATGCCGTTCCTCGCACAGGGCGGCTCGTCCGTCGTCACCAACTGGATCATCGTGGCGCTGCTCATCCTGCTCAGCGACTCCGCCCGACGGCCCCGCCCGGCCACCGCGGAGACCGGTGTCATCGCGTCCGCCGACCCGGAGTCGCCGCGGAACCCCCCGTGGGAGGACCGACAGTGATCCGCTGCATCCGGCGCGCCTCCGCGTTCTGTCTGCTCCTCCTCGTCGCCCTGCTGCTCAATGCCTCCCGCGTCCAGGTCCTCGAGGCCGACGACTACAACCGCAACCCGGCCAACCGCCGTCTGACCATCGCCCGTTACGACCAGCCGCGCGGCGACATCCTGGTCGGCGGGGCGTCCGTCACCGGCTCGAAGGACACCCGGGAGCGGCTGCGCTACGAGCGCACCTACACCGACGGCCCGCTCTACGCCCCGGTCACCGGCTACGCCTCCCAGATCTACGGCACCTCGCTGCTGGAGAACACCGAGGACGACGTCCTCTCCGGCACCGATCCCCGGCTCGCGCGGGTTCCGCTGTGGACCGAGCTCACCCGGGAGCAGCAGCCCGGCGGCGATGTGCGGACGACCATCGAGGCCCCGGTGCAGCGGGCCGCCTTCCGGGGGCTCGGCAGCCGCCGGGGCGCGGTCGCCGCCATCCAGCCCGCGACCGGCAGGATCCTCGCGCTCGTCAGCACACCGTCGTACGACCCGGGTGTGCTGTCGGGCACCGGCGCGCCGGCGACGAGGGCCTGGAAGGAGCTGAACGGGAGCCCGGCCAAGCCGATGCTCAACCGGGCGCTGCGGCAGACGTATCCGCCCGGCTCCACCTTCAAGGTGGTGACGGCGGCCGCCGCGCTCGAGACGGGCGTCGTCGACGACATCCGCGCACCCACCGACTCCCCGGACCCCTACACCCTGCCGCGCTCCACGACCCGGCTGACGAATGAGGCCTCCGGCTGCGAGAACGCGACGCTGCTGCATGCCTTCGAGGTCTCCTGCAACACCGTCTTCGCGCGTCTGGGAGTGGACGTGGGGCTGCGCGGCATGGTGGAGACCGCGGAGAACTTCGGCTTCAACGACGACGGTCTACGCGTCCCGCCACGCGTGGCCAGGAGCAACGTCGACACCTCGATGGACGAGGCGCAGCTCGCACTCTCCTCCATCGGGCAGTACGACACCCGTGCGACCCCGCTGGAGATGGCCATGGTCGCGGCGGCGGTCGCGGGCAACGGCGATCTCCAACGCCCTTATCTGGTGCGGCGAGTGACGGCCGCGGACGGCCGCACGGTCTCCGTCCACCGCCCCCGCACCCACCACCGGGCGATGAGCCCGGGGACGGCCATGCGGCTCAAGGAGATGATGGTCGCCGCGGTCGACCGGGGCACGGGGACCCGTGCCGCGATCGACGGTGCCGAGGTGGGGGGCAAGACCGGCACGGCGCAGCACGGCATCGACAACACCGGTACGCCGTATGCCTGGTTCATCTCCTGGGCGCGGGCCCGGGACGCGGCCGAGCCGGCGGTCGCGGTGGCCGTGGTCATCGAGGACGCGGAGGCGGACCGCGCCGACATCAGCGGCGGCGGCAGCGCGGCGCCCATCGCCCGGGAGGTCATGCGGGCCGCCCTGGGATGACGCGGCGCGCAAGGCCCACGAGGGTACGCGCCGGGGCCGCAGGCGGGCGGCCATACGGGTACGCGCCCCACCGGAGGCGGCCGTACGGGTACGGCCTCCCGCCCCAGGTTCGTGCGGTACGGTCTCCCGCCCCAGGTCGCAGGCCGTGCGGTACGGTCTCCCGCCCAGGTCGTAAAGCCGTGCGGGCGACGGGCCCGACCCGGGACCGTACGGGCCGTGCGGCGAGAGGCCCGGGGCCCTGCGGACGGCGCGGTCAGCAGGCGGCGGACTGCAGTTCGGTGACCAACTGCGGTGTGAGCAGGGCGCCGACCCGGTCGGACAGCACCCCCATCTCGTAACCGATCATCCCGATGTCGCTGCCCTCGGCGGCGAGCACGCCCAGGCAGCTGCCGTCCCGCACCGTGGTGACCAGCAGAAAGCCGCCGTACATCTCCACCATCACCAGCTTGACGCCTCCGCCGCCGTGCCGGACGTGCGCCCGCGCCGCGCCGAGGGCCAGGCTCGTGATGCCGGACACGACGGCGGCCAGATGGTCGGCGCGGTCCCGGTCCAGGGATTCGGAGGCGGCCATGAGCAGCCCGTCGGAGGAGACGGCGACCGCGTCCGCCACGCCGTGGACGGTACGGACGAATTCGCCGACGAGCCAGTTGAAGTTCTGCGCCTCGCCGGTGAGCGGAGCGCCGGTCGTCACGGTCATGCGCTGTCCTTTCCGGCTCCCGCACCGCGGGCGACGCCCTCGCGGAAACCGTTGAGCAGGGACCGGACCTGGTCGGGGCCCGGCGGGTGGTCGGTGGGCGCGGGCGCGGCGAGCAGCGCCGGGGGCAGGGCCGCATAGGCGGTGATGCCGGACCCCTCGGTCTCGCGGAGCTCGACCTGCGCGCCGAGGCGAGCGGCGAGCCGGCCGACGACATAGTGGCCGAGGAAGCGGGTGGGAGGCAGGAGATGGCTCTCCTCACCGGCGAGACGGGCGTTGGACAGGGCCAGCGACTCGGCGGTCATCCCGACACCGCGGTCCACGACCGCGAGGCAGTACTCGCTGCCGTCGCGCCAGCCGTAGATCTCGACCGCGAGGTGCGGCGGGGAGAAGACCAGGGCGTTCTCGATCAGCTCCGCGAGCAGGTGGGACAGGTCGGCGATCGCGTGGCCGCGGATCCGGCACGGCTCGATGTCGACGGCGGCCACGCGCCGGTACTGCTCGACCTCCGAGATCGCCGACTGGACGGCCTCGAGCGCGCTCACCGTTCCCGTCCAGGTGCGCAGCGGGGCCTGCTCACCGGCCAGTACGAGCAGTGATTCCGCGTTGCGGCGCATCCGGGTGGCGAGATGGTCGAGTTCGAACAGCTCCGCGAGCGCGTCCGGGTCGACCTCCTGGCTCTCCAGCGTCGTGATCAGTCCCAGTTGGCGGCGGAGGAGGTTCTGGTTGCGCCGGCCCAGGCTGGCCAGCGACTCCGCGTTGTTGCGGCGCAGTACGGCCTGTTCGGCGGCGAGGCCGACGGCCGTCCGCTCGACGTTGCGGAGGGCGGCGGCGAGCTGGGCGATCTCCTGCGCGCTGCCGTGGAGTGCGGTTCCGGCGGGCATCGGCGCGAGCTGCGCGACGTCGTCGGGGTCGGCGTCCTGGATGCGCTGGACGGCCTCGGGCAGACGGCTCACCGCCACCTCG